>CAMLCX010000186.1 GCA_946478635.1 uncultured Pseudomonadota bacterium | reverse complement strand
TCTCGATTGGTGGCGAGAACGTCCTTGAGGTTTTTGAGTCCGGTGTGGGTCATGATGCTGCAATGAGGCGTACCAATGGTTGGAGCGCCGACCCAACCGAACTTGCGCGCATCGAATCGCATGGCTTTATCGCCAAGGGCCTGACGTAGGACGAGGGCGCTATTCCAGATCCCAACGAACAAACCATCAGGTTTGGCGCTGTTAAAGGTGTAATTCGCCGCAATAAGACTTCCGGCGCCGGTCATGTTTTCGACGACGATGGTGGGATTGCCGGGGATGTGTTTGCCCATGTGCCGCCCGACAGTCCGGGCCGAGAGATCATAGCCGCCGCCAGGGGCGAGTCCCACCACAAAGCGAATTGTCTTGCCCTTGTAAAAATCATCGGTCGATGATTGAGCGGGAATTGCAGCAAGCGAAACAATGCCCACTATCAAGGCTGCCGCTGATCGTGATTTTGCTCTCATAATATTCTCCGTTCTCTATAGCTCGCCGTCGGCCAGGTCACGGACTGATTCATTTTTTCGCTTTGACCATCAAAAAA
Organism: uncultured Pseudomonadota bacterium; assembly: GCA_946478635.1. The sequence goes on along the minus strand of CAMLCX010000186.1, from coordinate 8,096 downwards.
TCGAGCAACTCTTTGGCTTTGGGAGTAATCGACAAGACCTTGTCCACATGCTTGTCGATCTCTTCCGCGGCGACGTAGGTTGCTTCAAACTTGGATTTCTTCGCTTCAGCGATAAACTCCGGATCTTTCATCGTTTCAGCGAATGCCGTGCGCAGGACTTGCAGCCGATCTTTTGGTGTCCCAGGCGGAGCGCTAAAGGGACGCTGAAACTCGTAAGTTCCGGACCAGGTCCGATAGGCAGAAAGGTTGTCCTCGCCCGTGAGAACCTCCGGAATGAGCGGGAGATCTTTCACTTCAGGGTCCGGTTCCCGGCTATGGATGAGGAATGGGATCAGCTTGTCATCACCGTTTGCGTCCAGCATAGGCCGAGCGGTGGTCCGCGCCGACTCCCAAGTCCAGCAACCGCCGTCCACTTCCTTTCTGCGCATGGCTACCAGGATCGTGCTGGTTCCTTCATAGCCGCTAATCACCTTGAACTTGGTTTTTAGAGTTCGGTTCAATATCTGCGGCATGTCGTCGTAGGTGGAGCCGGGTCCAGTCGAACCCATTTTTAGTTCTCGATTGGCGGCGACCACGTCCTTCAACGATTTCAAACCTGTGTGCGCCATGATGCTACAAAAAGGTGTGCCTTTGGTCGGAGCGCCGATCCAGGCGAGCTTGCGAGCATCAAACCTCACGGCTTTGTCGCCAAGCGCCTGGCGGAGCACATAGGCGCTATTCCAGATGCCCACGAATAAACCGTCCGGCTTGGCGCTGTTAAACGTATAGTTCGCCGCAATCAGACTTCCGGCGCCGGTCATGTTTTCGACGACGATGGTGGGATTGCCGGGGATGTGTTTGCCCATGTGCCGTCCGACGATCCGAGCCGAAAGATCATAGCCTCCGCCAGCCGCAAATCCGACGACAAAGCGGATCGTTTTGCCGTTGTAGAAGTCATTGGCATGGAGTGTCTGAAACGCGCCATTGAATAACGTAAGCCCGATCAGGCTTACCCCCAGCAAGTGCACTTTCACTTTCATAAGTTCCTCCTGGCAAATTACTTGGTTGAATTCAGATGCGCCTGGAATTCGCTCAGCGTAAAAATGGCTATATCGGGAATAGCGCGCGCAATGATTGAACGCGCAGCTGCATTCGGCTCTGAAGATGCCGGATCAACGAGAACAATCACTGGCATCGTTGGTCTGATGTCCCGCAGATTCAAAATCGTTTCGACTAGATCCATTTGTTCGCCCGTTGAAAGCAAAATGGCGGTGTCAAATATTTCACGGCGAATTTTTCCAACCGCCTTATTTCCATCGCGGACCTTCGTCAATCGACATCCAGAATCAACAAGGTGACCTTCGACTTCCGCGCATCGTCTCGAACAAACGAGCAAGGTCTTACCGAACCGGCGGGGCAAGCTTAAATTCGAGACAAGCACCGCGAGTCGCTCCAGGGTTTGAAAACGCTACAGCCGTCCAGAAGCCCGAGTTGCAGAGCAGCCGCTCCAAAGAACCGTCGTATGTGTGCAGGAGTGGCTGATCTTGAAAACTTTTGGGAGCAATCAAAGTGCCAACGTCGATGACCTTCGGTCAAAGTGAGCTAAGGCTAGGGCCTGCAAAGGATATGTTTTGAGAAGCGGGTCAAAGCGCAGCGCGCTTCGGTGTGCAAAGAAATTACACTTTGCGCGAGGGCAATACGAATACTTTACACGTCGAAACGTAACCCGAAGCGCGGAGGGAGCGACGCAAGTGATATTTCAAAGCATCGCCATCTGAATTGCACATCACAGCAGCCGGTGTTTCTTCAGTTTGTCGTAAAGAGCGCGGCGACTGATCCCGAGTTGTTGGGCCGCCTCTTTTTTGTTCCCCCGGGTCGCTGATAGAGTCATCAAGATGAATTCACGTTCGACGGCATCCAGAGGCATGCCTACGTGGATGGGGGCGGGCTGACCCGAAGGGATATCTTGTGCGCCTTCGAGGGTCCTCATTCTTAAAGGGAGCAAGTCCGACGTCAGCTCCTGTCCCTTGGCCATGAGGACCGCCCGCTGAATGACGTTTTTCAATTCGCGCACATTGCCGGGCCAAGAATAACTTCGCAGGCAAAGCCATGTTTCTTTGGCGATCGCACGCACATTTTTTTTATAGATCGCATTGAAATGGGGCACGAAATGATTGGTTAGAAGCGCGACGCCCCCCGGTCGCTCCCGAAGAGCCGGTATGTGAATGCGAAAAACGTCGAGGCGATAAAAAAGGTCCTCTCGGAACCTTTTTTGGCTCACCGCTTCTTCCAGGTTTTCGTTGGTTGCCGCGATGACGCGAACATTGGCGCAAATGTCCTTCTCGCCTCCGACTCGGCGGAATGTTTTCGTCTCCAACACTCTCAGGAGACTCACTTGGGCCCGTTCATTGATCGTGCTGATTTCATCGAGGAAGATGGTTCCGCCGTGAGCTTGCTCGAAGTGCCCTTTGGCAGTTTCATCCGCGCCTGTATAGGCGCCTTTTTCCCGGCCGAAGAGTTCGCTTGCGATCAATTCGGACGGGATGGCGCCGGTATTGACCGCCACGTATGGACCGTTCGTTCGCCTGCTTTTCCGGTGAATGGCCGATGCGACCATATCCTTGCCCGTGCCGGTTTCTCCGGTAATCAATACGGAAATGTCCTCCGAGGCGGCTTCGACAATCCTCTTAAAAACCTCTTGCATGGGTAGACTGACTCCCAGCATACCCTCAAATTCTAAAGGGACCGAATTTTCACGTTGGCTGATAACGGCGTTGCCGGGGGCTTGCTGGAGAAACGCCTGGGTGACGAGACTGCAGATCTCGTCTTCTTGCAGCGGACGCGTCAGCGTGCGGTGGGCGTAAGCTCTGAGACGATCTACGCCAATGGGACTCGCCCATTGATCCGTAAGGACGATGATGTAGGTGCGACTTGAATTTTTAGTAAGCCGGTCGAGCAGCTCCAGACCCTTGGATTGCTCTGTTTTTGAAGTAAGCGCATCCCAGATGAGAACGTCATATCCTGTTGCCATGAACTGCTCCATGGCTTGGTCGATAACGGGCAGGGTGTCGACTGATATAGAACCGCCACTGAACCGCTGCTTCAACAGTCGTTGAATTGCGCCCGACTTCTCAATGACCAGGACTTTTGGCATAGACCGGCCCCGCGACCCTATTATCAAATCGGATGGGCTCGGGCTAGCCCCTCTTTGCAGATCGAAAGCGATCTATCGATTGGGGCAAATGACGGGCCTGGATGAAAACAGCGCGTGATTGGAATGAAGGGTCGGTGAAAACGAGAGGAATTATGGCGAGCGTGCTTTGTTAATGCAGCGCGCTCGGCAAATCTCGCGGTGTTCACAACTTCTTATTCCTTGAGTTGGGGTTTTTGAATCATCTCCAGGACCTCATCCGTCGTCCTCACCCGCGCCATGCGCGGGAAAACGGTATTCATAAAAGCCGCCAGGGAATCTTCATGAGAATTGCCGCAGGCGTCGCGGACGACGATGATGTTGTAGTCGTGGTCCCGCGCCGAATAAACCGTCGAGGCTACACCGACATCAACGGCGCCGCCGGAGACAATGATCGTGTCAATGGCGTGTGAGCGCAGCGCCAAATCAAAATAAGTCTGGTGGAAGGTGCTCCAGCGATATTTGGGAATGACGTAATCTTCAGGGTGCGGGGCGATTTCCTCGATCACGCCTTGCTCCCAACTCCCTTCGACGGCGCCGTGGACTGTGGGATTGCACTCGCCGCCGGCCCAGGGGCGAAGCCGCATATCGGTGTCGGTGACGATCATGCTGCGGCTCTTGCCGTCAGGGCGGTGATTGGCCATGGCGTAAAAAATCGGCATCGACGCCTTGCGCGCCGCGTCCATCAGCCGCACGGCGTTATCGACCACCGGTTTCATTCTTTCCTGTGTTTCCACCGAAGCGCCGCGGTAGTAGACGTTGAGCATGTCGAAGAAGAGCAGGGCGGTTTTGCTTACATCTAATTGGTTGACGTTCATGGGTTAGACCTCCGTCGAAGAATGAAAAATTGGAGTATCGGAGTACTGGAGTGATGGAGTAATGGGTTTCGGATCGGATTTTCCGAAGCTTCATTACCGCGTTTTTGGTTTAGTTTTGGGACACTCGATTTCCCACCAGTTGCGGTTCAAGTCGCAGAGCAAGAAAGATTTGTTGTCCGGGCCGTCCTGTATCGCGCCAATCTCGCTGATCGCAAATTCCATTCTGCGCGCCTCCAGCGCGCGATGAGCTTGTGCGAGTGCCTCCGGCGAAGCGACTGCGATGGTGAAGCGCTGCAAGACTCCCAGATATTTGCGGCTTCGCTCAGGAACCTCGAGGCTGACGACGTACCAGGAATTCGCCGGGTGCTTGATGTTGTGCGGCTTGGGCGTGACGACATGCGTAACGACGTCCATGCCGAGCCCTTCTTTGTAAAACTTAACTGATAAAGCCCAATCGTTGCATTCGATGGTGCCGTGGGTGAACGCCTGCGGCACGTAACCTCTGCCGGGAAACGTCTCCTCGCTCAGCGGCGTACTCCACGGATAGGAAACGTCGTACGGCAGGCCTGCCTGGTGGCGGTGTTCGTAGGATTCGATTTCCCAATAATTGCCGCCGGGCTCGACGAAAAAAACGGAATAAGACCCCACGCGCTCGTTGCGCATCACGACTTTTTTAAGACCCAGCTGTGTTTTCCTCGCCATCAAATACTCATAAGCCCGATCCACTTCCCGATTGTTGGTGACGCGCACGCCATAGTGGTTGCGAAAGGGCTTATCGGGAACGTCCGGCCCGCTCTCGTGAACGACCAGAAGCCAATCGGTGTTGGGATGTTTCATCGTAACTTCGCGCTTGCCCCGCGCTACCACTTCGAGGGCCAAAAGCTCGCAGAGGACCGGCACCGTTTGTGCCAAGTAATTACACTCGTAGTGGCCTTTGACGATGCCGAGAGACTCTACGGCGGGTTTCGACGCGGCTGACATTGAAATCTCCACTCCTGTATCGCTCAGTGTTGTGGGCCGGTGCCTAGTTTGTTAAGCAGGCGACTTCCCACCAATTGCGGTCGAGGTCGCACAGAAGAAATGATTGGCCGAAGGACGTCTTTTCGATTTCATTGATCGACGTGACGGCGAATTCTTCCGCGCGTTCGGTCAGCTCGCGATGCGCGGCGGCGAGTGCGGACGCCGACTCGACAGCGACGGTATAGCGCTGCAGCGGCGTAAGACAATGCTTGTTCTTGGCCGGTACTTCCAGGCTCACGACGTACCACGGCGTCGACGGGTGCTTGATGTCGTGCGGCCGGATTCCCGGCACATGCGTGATGACATCGAGGCCCAACGCTTCGGTGTAAAACTTCACCGACGATTCCAGATGGGTGCATTCCATCGTGCCGTGGGTCATCGCTTGCGGAACATAACCGCACCCGGGCAGTTTTTCTTCAGTGAACCTGGTCTTCCACGGATAAGCGACATGTTCCGGCAAGCCCGCTTTATGCCGGTTCTCGTAGGACTCGATCTCCCAGTAATTGCCGCCCGGCTCGACGAAGAACATCGAATAGGAGCCGTCGCGCTCCTTGCGTTTGACGACTTTTTTGAGTCCGAGTTTTTCCTTTTCGGCAAGTAAGTACTGATAAGCCCGATCCACTTCCTGGTTGTTCGAAACGCGCACGCCGTAGTGATTGCGCTCGGGCTTGTCCCTCACCTCGGCGCCGCCTTCGTGCAGAATCAATTTCCAGCCGGTATTGGGGTGTTTCATCACCGCTTCGCGGTCGCCCCGCTCGACGAGGTCCAGCGCCAGTACTTTCGCCAGGACCGGAATCGTTTCGTCGAGAAACCGGACCTCAGTGTGACCGTGGATAAGGCCGGTGGGTTTGATGATCGATTGTGCGGAAGTCATGCGCTCTCCTCGTTGAACTCATAAGACGGATACGCCGATACGGCGAATAGCGACTTGGATCACCGGCGCTTCGATCTGTTTCCGTGGACGTTCATTCGGCGACGATGCGATTTCTAAGCAGGCCGCATTTTTCTACTTCGGCTTCGACGACGTCGCCGGGTTTAAGCCACCAGGGCGCTTGGTCCGGTTTTCGTCCCGCCGCGACGCCGCGCGGCGTTCCCGTGGTCAGCACATCGCCAGGGTTAAGCCCCATCTGCGACCAGTAGGCGATCATGTCGCGAATTTTAAAAATCATGTAACCGAGATTTGAATCCTGACGTGTCTCGCCGTTGACGGAAAGTTTCAGTTTCAAGTTCTGCGGATCGGAGATTTCATCCGCAGTTACAAGATAGGGTCCCATGGGCGCGAAACCGGGAAAGCTTTTGCCCATCAGGTGAATGCCGGTCTTGTTCTCGCCACGAATCACATCGCGGGCGCTGATATCGTTGAACGCGGTGTAGCCGGCGACGTAAGCGAGCGACTCCTCCGGGCTTACGTCGACGCAGGGTTTGCCGATAATGACGGCGAGCTCGACTTCGTAATCGAGATTTTTTACTTCTGGTGGATGGGGGATATCGTCCTCGGGACCGATCACGGTGCCGGGCAGCTTGAGAAAGGCCACCGGGGCCTCCGGGCCTTTCTTGGACGACATCTCGGCGACATGATCGGAGAAGTTTTTCCCCGCGGAAATTAACGCGCCGGGTCGCGGCACGGGCGACATCAGGCGGATCTGTTTCGGATCGAGGATCGTTCCGTCGCCGGTGTTCCGATTGGCATGGGCCAATGCTTGCCGCGCCGCTTGTAGAGCTTTGTCGCCGCGCTTCAAGAACTCCACCATGTCACGGCCGAGAGTGACTTTTGCCAATTCATCGCCGGCCGGATTGGCCTCCGCGTCGCGCAGATAGGCTGCGTAAGCCTTATGCAAGTCGATCATGCGACCCGCGCCGTCGATTGCGCCGAGTCGTTCTTGCTGTTGAAACAGATAAGTTGCGAGTTTCATCGGCGCACTCCTCCCGAAGAAACGACTTGATGGGTTAGCTCGCCGATTGCCGACGAAAAACAGCGGATGGTCGAGCCCACCTTAAGCGGTACAGGCGATTGCAGCCTGTCACCCCGGAGAGCCATGCTAGCACCGATAGCGAGAAAATCGCCCGGCTTGAGACCGAGGATCGACCAGCGCGCGATAATCTGCTCGATGGTAAAGACGCAGTCTCGAAGTGTGAACTGCTGTTTGACGCTGCCGTCAATAGCCAGCTCGACTTCTATGGATTCCAATTCTTTGCGGCTAGGTTTTATCAGGACCGAAGGCCCGAGTGCGGTGCTCGTGGGGAAATTCTTGCCGAGCAGGTTGTTGTTCGTGGAGCCTTCGCGACGGTTGATATCGCGCGCGGTGATATCGATTAACAGGGTTACACCGGCGATGTGGTCCCAGGCCTGCTGCGGTGGAATTCTCCTGCCAGCTTTACCGATCACCAGAGCGATGCAGGCATCGGCGTCGAGCTCGTCGGAGAATTTCGGCCAGATGATAGGCGCGCGGCTGGTGACAAATGTTTGCGGCAATTTGTAGAAACCGGTCGGGATCTCCGCTTTGGGCATGGCTTCGACACGGGCTTTGTCGGAAAAGCCGATGACGAAACTTTTCTCGGGATTTTGAAACGGCGGCAATATCCGCACTTCATTAGGATCGTAGGCAACTCGCTCGCCCGCAGGGCCGCGCAAATCGCGCACACCGCTTTTGCGAGCGTAGGATAGGACTTCTTCCAATGCCTGAATCGATTGTTCGCCCCGTTCGAGAAATTCGGCGATAGTTTTCGGGAAATAGAATGCGGCGCGGTCGTAAGCGATTGATCGATCACTTGCTTGGATAACAAAACTCGCGCAGGCGAGGTTTAGGTCGATAAGTTTTCCTTCCAGTCCGGCGAAGATTCTAGTTTGATGCGACGCCGAGCCGCTTAACAGGCCAAGATAAAGTTGCATGGTTCGCTTTAAGTGCTTTGACCGACAAGTTGTTTTCCGTCTACCACGGACAGGGTTGAATTCAAAGACGGAAGCTACTTGGCATGGACGAGGCTTTTGAGGATCGCTCGGGCGGCGTAATAGCCAGGCAGACCGGTTATGCCACCGCCCGGATGAGTTCCGGAACCGCAGAGAAATAAATGATCGATGGGGGTGCGAT
>CAMLCX010000185.1 GCA_946478635.1 uncultured Pseudomonadota bacterium | reverse complement strand
ACTGGACTGAGAGCACCGTGTCCAAGAAAATCCCTCTATTTTCATTCTCTGTGGGAGACCGTAAGATCATGAATCACTTCGTGGTGAGAGGGTATTATCCTGTATTCAATCGCTTGCGGTCACAACGACTGCTCGCGCCAAGTACGCCAAGCACGCAACGGCCACCCAACCCTAGGCCCAAGGAAATTTGATCTCTTAACTTGGCGGTCTTTGCGCGCTTTGCGCGAGATATTCCGGTGTTTGGTTGCGGCTGCGCCGCGCTGGGACCTTCGTGGTTGGACCCAAGTTTTCGTAGGGTGCGCTTGCGCACCGATCGTGCGTAGCCCGCCAGCGTGAACCGATTGATCATCATCCTAATCTTTTTAGCTTTCCTCGAATCCCTGAACTTCGCCGCAGCGGCCGAGCTTCCTGGCAGATGGCAAGTTCGCGCCGCCACTCCTGTGCCGCGCAGCGAAGTCGCGGCGGCAGAACTAAACGGCAAAATCTATTTAATGGGCGGTTACGTTAAAAATGGCGATCTGCTCGAGGAATACGATCCGGCGAAAGATAGCTGGCGCCGGCGGGCGTCATTGCCCAAACCTCTGCACCATATCGGCGCCGCCTCGCTCAACGGCAAGATTTATTTGATCGGCGGCTACATCACCGGCGTCGGTTCCGTGGCTACGGTTTTTGAATACGACCCGGTCGCGGATCGCTGGAACGCGAAAAGTCCCATGCCGACGGCGCGTGGCGCCCTCGCTCTCGGTATCATCGCTGGAAAAATTTACGCCGTCGGTGGGGTCGGCGCCAACGGCAAGAACACCAACGCGAACGAGGAGTATGACCCTCTTCTTGACCACTGGACCAAGCGCGCGCCCTTGCCGACACCGAGAGACCACCATGCGGTCGGTGTCGTTGACGGCAAGCTCTACGCCATCGCGGGGCGCGTTGACGGCAATCACGACCGCGGCATCGGAGCTAACGAAGAATACGATCCCAAAATCGACCGCTGGCGCTCGCGCGCCGCACTCCCGACCGTGCGCAGCGGCATCGCCGGCGCTGCACTCGACGGCAAAGTCTTCGTCTTTGGCGGCGAGTTTAATCGCGCCACGCGCCATGATGTCGAATCCTATGATCCGGCGGCCGACAAATGGCAACGCTGGGCGCCGATGCCCACCGCGCGCCATGGCCTCGGCGCCGCGGTTCTCGGCCAGTCGATTTATGTCATCGCCGGCGGGCCAAAGCCCGGCGCAGCGTTCTCTTCGGTCAATGAAATGTTCACGCCGTGAGCGACAATCAATTGCTTATGCGCCCGAGCGTCCTTGAGTTATAAGATGTGAGACTGCGCCATTTCAGTCTAATAATAAGTGGCATAACCACCCGCAGCTCTCCCCGTGGTGATTTGATCGGTGAGTCGAACCGCAGCGCTCCTCGGGAGTCGGCGAGATAGAAAAAGCCCAACGAGGCACAAATTCGGCCGCAGAGGATTTCGTTTCGCGGAGCGGTTCGAGGGCGGTGACGGCGACGGCAGTGACAGCGATGGTGTCACCGACGGCGTTGAAGACCTCGATGGAAATGGCCTTCCGTGCCGTCGGGCGCGACGTGGTGGTCCACGAGCTTGACGATGTCGCCACGTTTGAAGCGATGCTCGGGCACATTGCACATATGCACGGCATCCTTGTATAGCGCCTCTTTCATCCGTTCTCGCATCTTTTTGTGTCGTTTCGTGCCCATCTCCGTCTTGTCTTTCGCAGCCTTCATAGTTCACGGATAAACATCAACGACTTGGCCGGACTTCAGCGTCGGAAGCAAGGTCAGCACCTGGGGCATCAGCGACAGGGTGTGATGGAGTTGGGTGCTCTCGGCGTGCAGGACGATTACAGCGATGTTGTACTTGGTTACGTCTTGCTGGAAGTTGAGGTTCAGGTCGCCGGTGATAAACACGTCAAACTGCTTCTCAGCTTCAATCAGAAGCACGCCGTTTTTGAGTCCTGCCCAGCCCATCTTCTGTGCAGAAACAGCGTAGTGGCCAGTGAGCGCGCGGGAGAGCCGCCAGTTCAAGCACTCATCAATGAGAATGCGCATCCTTACAAACGATCTCCAGCACCGCGAGCTTGCCGGCTTCGATGACGGCGATGGCTTGCTCGCGCTTCACCGTCGGGAAGGCATCGAGGAAATCCTCGATGGACTCACCCCCTTCGAGGTAATCAACAAAGTTCTGGAGCGGAACACGCGTGCCCACAAAGACCGGTGTGCCGCCCATGATCTCCGGGTCGGAGTGAACGATGCCTTTGAGTTCTTCCAGCTTCATATCATTCAATATAGCAGATGGAGCTCGTTCTATGAAGCCCGTAAGGCGTCGATGGCTCGCCGCACTCCCACCAGCGCCGACTCGATCTCATCTGCCGGGTTCGACACATCGAGCGAAAACCTAACCATCCGCTGCGAAGCGTGGCATTCCGGCTTCATCGCTTTCATAACGTGAGAAGGCTCGTCAGAGTCGGCGAGACATGCGGACCCTGATGATGCACAAATGCCTTCCTTATCCAGCCGGATGAGAGCACTTCGGATTCAACGGTCAAGTCTGGGAAAAAAAATTCACAGTCCGCCGCGGCAGCCAGTCGAGCTGTCCGGGGAATTGTCCGGTAACAAATCCGACGTGGCCGCCGTCGCGCGGAAACTCCAGCGTCACCGCATCCGACACTTCTTCAGCGTTCGGCAAGGCGCTTTCCGGCAGGAACGGATCGTTGCGCGCGTTGATCAAAAGCGTCGGCACGCGAATCGCCTTCAACCACGGTTTGCTGCTGGTTTGCGTCCAATAATCGTCGGCGTTCTTGAAACCATGAAACGGCGCGGTGTAGAGATCGTCGAGTGCGCGAAATGTCGAACACGCGCGCACGGCGCGCGGCTCGATCGCTAAACCGTGCGTGGCGATCTTGGCTAATATCTTTGGCCGCAGCGACTGCAAAAAATAGCGCGTGTATAAAAATCTGTTAAACCCCAAATCGAGTTGCCGACCGGCAGCATGCAGGTCGAGGGGCGCGGATATGGAGACCGCTCTCTCGACAATGGGCCGCGCCGCCGCCGCTCGCTCACCCAACCACTTGAGCAGCATATTGCCGCCGAGGGATACCGCGACAACATAGATCCTGCGCTGAGCATCCTGCTGTTTCAGCCGGCGCAATATCCAATCCAGCTCCTCGGAATCGCCGGCATGGTACGAGCGCGCCAGGCAATTCGCCTCAGCGCTGCAGCCGCGAAAATGCGGCACCACGCCGCGCCATCCCCGGCGCTTCAGCTCAACCATCAGACTGGTTGCATAATGACTTTGCGACCAGCCCTCCAGCCCGTGAAACAAAACAACGAGAGGAGCATCCGCGGCACCGTCTAACCAATCGAGATCGATGAAATCCTCGTCGGGCGTTTGCCAGCGCTCGCGCCGGTAGGAGACCGAATAGGTTTGTCCCAGCGATAGTGCGTAAATCGTCTGTAAATTACCCCCTGGCAACCACCAAGGCGCGTGGTAAGTTGATTCCAAGTCTGATTTTCCATCCGGAGTGCGGTTCATCGATTTGAACTGCTTGAACGACTTGAACGATTTGAACTCTTATTTCCCCGTAGTTTTCAGCCGCTCCGGCGGCGCAAAGCCGTGGCGCAAGGTGTTTTCCGAAATCGTGCGCGGCTCGACAAACTGCAAAAGATAATCCGGTCCGCCGGCCTTGGACCCGATACCGGAAAGCTTGAGCCCGCCGAACGGCTGGCGCTCGACGACCGCGCCGGTGATGCCGCGGTTGACATAGAGATTGCCGACGCGAAATTCTTTGCGCGCCTCGTCGATATGCGCCGGCGAGCGCGAAAATACTCCGCCGGTGAGCGCGAATGCGGAATGGTTGGCGATCTCCAGAGCGTGGGAAAAATTCCGCGCGCGCATGACGGACAACAACGGCCCAAAGATTTCCTCCTGGGCGAGGCGACTGGCTGGGTCGACATCGCTGAAAATCGCCGGCCCGACAAAGCAGCCTGCCTTCGGCGCGGCCATTTCCAGAGCGCATTTCGCTTCCTTTTTGCCCAACCGAATGTAGCGATTGATTCTTTCCTGGGCCTGCGCGTCGATCACCGGGCCGACGGCATGGCGCGGATCCTCGGGCGGGCCGATCTTGAGGCTGCGCACCGCCTCCACGAGACGCGTCAGGAATCGATCGTGCACCTCGCGAAGAAGAATGAGCCGTGAAGCGGCCGAGCATTTTTGTCCCTGATAGCCGAACGCCGAATCGATGACGTAGTTTACCGCTTCGTCGAGATCGGCGTCGTTGTCGACGATCACCGCGTTCTTGCCGCCCATCTCGCAAACCACCCGTTTCACATGATTCTGTCCCGGCCGATGAGTGTAGGCTTCCCGCAATATTTCGAGACCAACCTCACGGGAACCGGTGAAAGCGATTAAATGAATCCTCGGAGAACGGACCAAATACGCGCCGATCTCTCCTCCACCCTGAAGCAGCTGGCAAGCATCGGCCGGCAAGCCGGCCGCGCGCAGAATTTCCAGGAGATGCACGGCAATGATCGGCGACTGCTCGGCTGGTTTCATCAGAGCGCAATTGCCGCTCACCAGAGCCGCCGCCGTCATACCGGTAAGAATCGCCAGCGGAAAATTCCACGGCGCAATGATCGCGGCGATGCCGCGCGGCTCATAGAAATACAGATTGGTTTCGCCTGGAAGCGGTTGTGTTTCGCGAGGAACCGCCAAGCGGAGCATCTCGCCGGCGTAGTAATGCAGATAATCGATCGCTTCGATCACGTCCGCATCCGCTTCGCGCCACCCCTTGCCGACTTCAAAGACTTCCCATGCCGCAAGCTCCCAGCGCTTCTCGCGCATGATCGCTGCTGCCTTGGTAAGGAGTTTGGCGCGCTCTTCGGCCGGCACGCGGCACCACTCCGGGAAAAAGCGCGCGGCGCGCTCGATCGCCACTTGCGCCTCATCGACGTCGGCGATGCGCACGCGTCCGACGATCTCCTTCGGATCGGCCGGATTCACCGACTCGAGCCAATCACCGGTGCTTCGCTTACGGCTTCGCTCTTTGAATTGAGCGCGAACGTTTTCGAGCGCTTGCGCGAAGCGCTCGCGGTTTGCCCGGCGCGAGAAATCCACCGGCGGCTCGTTGCGAAACTCTTTAACCATCGGCTCGCCTGTTCGATGATATCTCGGTAGCACCGTCCGGCGCCGGCGTTGGCGGTTGGATCAACGCATTAATGTCTTTGCGATCCGCATAGGTCTGGCGCAGAAACGAAGTGTTCGAAGTGTTCTCCATCAGACGGCGAATGAGATAGGACATGCCCGGCAACAACTCCCCGACCGGCAGATACACGCGCACGCGCTGGCCATATTGAACAATTGCCCGGCGCACCGGTTCGGCCATGCCGTAGAGCATTTGTATTTCGTAGCCGTTGCTCGGTACCCCGATCATCTTCGCGGTCACGATGGCGTGCGCCAAACTGCGCAAGTTGTGGCTGGCGAAGGCGGCATCGATCATGTCGTGGTTTTCCAACAACAGGCGGCTCAGGCGCTCGTAGCTCGCATCCGTTTCGGCTTTGTCCAGAAATACCGGTACCGGCCAGCTTTTCTGTCTCGCCCAGGCGATCTCGCTGTCCCAGTAGGCGCCTTTCACCAGTCGCACCCCAATACGCCGCCCGTGCCCGCGCGCCCAGCGGATCAGCTCCCGAACATCGTGATCCGCGTCTCTCAAATACGCCTGCATCGCAAGCGCCGCGTAGGGCCGCTCGTGAAACTCCTCTTCTTCCAGCACGGCGCGAAAGATTTCCAGCGTCAGATCCTTGAATGCGTATTGCTCCATGTCGACGGTGATGGCCGCTCCCAGCCGGTCCGCTTCGCGAAATAGCTCGCGCAAGCGTTGTCGCACCGCGGTTTCGGTATTCGGATCGAGCGGATCGAAGCGCGCGCACAGCGCGGAAAGCTTGACCGAAAGATTGACGCGCGGAATTTTGCCCTTGGGTGAATCATCGATCTGCGCACAGGCCGGCCAGCTTGCGCTCGACTTGGCCAGGCGGCGCAGAAGATCGAGATAACGCTGCTGCATCGCCTGGGCCTCGAGATCGCTCACCGTCGCCTCTCCGACAATATCGAGAGTAAACGACGCGGGTTCCTGGCGAAGACTTTCCAACACCGAGAGCAGATGACCGCTGGTCTCCTCGGCGATGAAGCGGCGCGCCAGGCTAATCACATTGCGGCGCACGACCGGCGCGACCAAGGTCCCCGCATGGAGCGCCTGGGCAAGCAACGCCAGGCCGCCGAGGGCGTGATCGACGCGCGTGAAATATTCTTCGAGGTGGCGGCCGATCTCGCTCGCGGAATCCAGGCTCGGCAGAACGTCGACAAAGCGAAACAACGCCACCCGGAGCGATTCGTCTTCGAGCGACCAATCGATCATCTTGCCCAGCAAATCCTTCGCCTCGAAAAGAGACGGCTTATGCTGCGCGGCTTTTTGATAAAGCGCTCGCGCCAGGGTCTGGACGGCTTGTTCAGTGCTATCCGCTTGAGGTGTCATTTCTTTGAAGCTTGCGAACTCTTGAATTTGGCCGGATTCTTTTTAGCTCCGCGACGAAGAACCTTCCATCAGATCCGATTTGTGTTTGTAACGGTCATCATAATACGATGGCCGACAAGGATTAAAGGCCGCAGACCGTTGGGTTGTTGCCCTCACCCCCGCCCTCTCCCACTTCGTGGGCGAGGGGGTAAGAGAAAGACGAATAGCGACTCGGGATAGTGCCAAAACTGACTCGCCCCATCGGACTCGCAGATCAATCATGAACAAGCCCGTTGAAAACCCGTCGCAATCAATCACCGGTGCCGAGGCAGCGGTGGAAATGCTCAAGGCACACGGCGTCGCGATTATTTTCGGACTTTGCGGCGACACCAGTCTGCCGTTCTACGACGCTCTCGCCCGGCTGCCGCACGGTATGCGCCACATCCTTGCGCGCGACGAACGTTCGGCGGCTTACATGGCCGACGGCTACGCCCGTGTATCGGGAAAAGTCGGAGTCTGCGAGGGTCCGAGCGGCGGCGGCGTCACCTATATTATTCCTGGCCTCGCGGAAGCAAACGAATCGTCCGTGCCGCTGCTTTGCATCAATTCAGACATTTCGGTTGGTGCACGCGGGCGCTACACGCTGACGGAGTTGGATCAAGGCGCGCTCATGCGGCCGGTGACAAAGTGGAACACCGTCATTGATCGCGCCGAGGATTTGCCGGGCGCGTTTCGCGAAGCCTTCGAGCAGATCACCACCGGCCGCCCGGGCGCAGCTCACATCGCGCTTCCCTTCGACGTGCAAAACGGCGCCGTGAACCGCGCCGACGTTCACGGCGAGCCGCGTTTCGGCTCCTGTCCTGCCGAGCGCGTGGCGCCCGACAGCGATTCGGTCCAACGCGCGGCTCGCCTTTTGAGCGATGCGGCAAGACCGGTGTTCATTTGCGGCGGCGGCGTGATTATCTCAGGCGCGGAGCCGGAGCTGCTCAAACTCGCCGAGCGCTTGTCGGCGCCGGTTGCGACTACCATCAGCGGCAAGGGCTCGATCGTCGAACACCATCCGCTCGCTGTCGGCGTGGTCGGCTCCAATGGCGGTACACCGGAAACACGCTCGATCATCGATCAAGCCGATTGCATCGTCTTCGCCGGCTGCCGCGCCGGTTCAGTGACCACCGAGCGCTGGCGCCATCCGGTGCCGGGAACAGCGAAAATCGTTCACCTGGACGTGGACTCCGCCGTGCCGGGGACCAATTATCCGGTCGAGGCAGCACTCATCGGCGACGCGCAGCTTGCGCTAAGAATGCTAAACGAAGCGCTCGGTGACGCGCAGCGTCCGCTCGAAACATCCCAAGTGCAGAAAGCCAAGGAACAAAAATTTGCCAAGTTCCAGGCGCTCGCCGAGTCCCCTGCGAAACCGATTAAGCCGGAGCGTCTGGTCGCGGCCATGACCGCGACGCTCGATCCCGACGCCATTGTCGTCGCCGATGCCGGCACGCCCTGCCCCTATTTTTCGGCTTTTTACGAAGTGCGCGGCACCGGACGCCGGTTTTTTTCCAACCGAGCCCACGGCGCGCTCGGCTACTCCATGGCAGCCGCCATGGGAGCGCACTTCGCCAGACCTTCGGTGAAATGTGTCTCGGTCATGGGCGACGGGAGCTTTGGATTTACCTGCGGAGAGCTTGAAACCGCGGCGCGCTACCGCCTGCCGATCACTTTTATCGTGATTTCAAACGCGACTTTCGGCTGGATCAAAGCCGGACAAAGATTCGGCTACGGCGAGCGCTATTTCGCCGTCGATTTTGCGGTCACCGATCACGCCGCCGTCGCCGCCGCCTTCGGCGTCAAAAGCTGGCGCGTCACCGAGCCCGACGAATTGTCAAAATCGTTAAAAGAAGCGTTAGCGCACGGTGGCCCGAGCTTAGTCGACATTGTTTGCCAGCCGCTGCACGAAGCCAAAGCGCCTGTGTCGGAGTGGATTGCCTGAGAAGATTTGCCGCAAAGAACGCAAAGTACGCAAAAAAACTTTTTGTCCCGGCCGGCTCTTTTCGTTTATTCTTTACCTATGCGACCTTTGCGTTCTTTGCGGCTAAAATTTCTTAATTCTTCAATCGTACTTTCGA
>CAMLCX010000184.1 GCA_946478635.1 uncultured Pseudomonadota bacterium | reverse complement strand
GCGCGCCCTGGTTAAGGGTACCTACCAAACGCTCGGCAAAGGCGCCGGCCTTTGCCGAATCAAACGATGCATCCTGAGCCATGCAATTCACCTCTCATTTGTTTCTCGGCCGAATACCCGCGTCGCTTCGCTCCCGGCTTCTTCATGCCTCTTCTATTCCACCATTGTATCTCGCCCGTATCCTAAGGGTTGATCTTATATCACTCCCATGGCGGGAAATTCCCCTCTGCCGCGAGCTTTTTCATCTCTTCATCGAGCAGGCGCATATAACTGCGCCGGTCGCCCGTCCAGGCGAGCGGGGCGCCGATGAAGATGTCGCAGAAAAAGGGCACCAGGAGCGCCTCGCCTTTGGGCAACGCTTTCCCCAGACCATGAAGAAATACCGGGACGACTGGGGTCGCCGGGTTGCCCTCGGCCAGGCGCGCGATGCCGCCTTTGAAACTCTGCAACTGTTCCGGCTCGCCCCGGCTCCCTTCGGGGAACACGAGCAGAATCTGGCCGTCGCCAAGCGCCTTGATGCACGGCGCCAGCGGATTCTCGTCACCGCGCGCCACCGTGCGTTTGATCGGCAGGATGCCGACTATTTTCAAAGTGAACCACGAAAACAGACGCGACGTGAGAAAATAATCCATGGCGGCCACTGGTTGAAGCTTCGGCAAGAGCTTCAGCGGAAACAGGCTCATCAAAACCATAGTATCCAGATGGCTGTTGTGATTGGCGACGATGATCGCCGGGCCGCTGCGCGGCAAACGTTCCCGATGGCGCACGTTGAGCCCGAGAACGATCAGGACAATCGATCGGATGAACACGGCGTAAAACAAAAATCGCAGGAGCGACGTCATCTCAGTAGTAAAGGTAATAGATAAAGTGAAAGAACAACGGCGCGGTATAGGTCAAGCTGTCGATGCGGTCGAGAATACCGCCGTGTCCCGGCAACATAGCCCCGCTGTCTTTGAGGCCGAGATCACGCTTCAAGGCCGAGATCGTCACATCGCCGATAAATCCCGCGATGCTGATCAGCAATCCCGCCACCGCCGCGGACGGAAAATCCATGGGCGTCAACCAGGTCGATAAAGCCATTGACAGAACCGTTGTCGTCGCCACGCCGCCGAGAAAACCTTCCCAGGTTTTGTTCGGACTGACTCTTGGAATGATCTTGTGGCTGCCCAGCATTTTTCCCCAGATGTACTGCGCGACGTCGTTGAATTGGGTCAAAAACACCAGGAATAAAACCAGCCCCGCCCCGCCGGCGACAGAGTTGTTTGAATCGGGCAACACCAGCAAATAGGCGATGTGGCTGACAGCGAAGACAAGCGTCATAATGCCCCAATGCAGCGTGCCCGCGGCGCGCAGGAACTCTTTGGTCTCGCCGATGATCACCATGCGCATCGGCAGCAGTAGAAAGACGTACACCGGAATGAAAATGATGAACATGCCGTACCAGGCTCGCGCGACCCAGTAGTATTGAACCGGAATGGCGAGATAGGCCCAGAACAGCACCCGCCGATCGGCGCGCCGGGTCGGAACAATCGAAAGGTATTCTTTCAGCGCGAGGAAGCTGACAAAGGCAAAAAAGATTATCGATACCGTGCGGTTCATCACCATCGCCGCGGTAAACACGGTGACGATGATCCACCAGGAGCGAATACGCTGAACCAGCTCGGTTCGATCTTTTTCGGGGGCGCGCCAACGAAGGATGACAACCCAAGCCGACGCGGTGATGAGAATAAGGTAAAGCCCGGCGAGCGCGAACAAAACATTAGAACGGGCATCGAACTGCATCAAGCCACCTCGGCCAATGCCCGCCGCGCCCGGTTGAAGATTGTAGCCATCAACAACGCGGCGGTCGCGATCATCATGCCATCCAACCAGCGGACCGGATCGATGCCCAGTCCCAGAAGCAATCCGAGCGAACCGAAAACAAATGCCCGATCGCTCTTCCCCATGGGCCCGTCGTAGCGCCGTTGGGCGCCGATCTGGACCGCGACGACACCGGTCATTTCGCTCACGATCGCCAGAACCACGACGATCGCGACCCAGTGGGAACTTATCCCCGGGACCAGCGCGAACGGCAGATAGAGCGCCGTATCCGACAAGACGTCGCCAAGCTCGTTGAGAACGGCGCCAAGAGAACTCTTCATGGCGTGCTCGCGGGCGAGCATGCCATCGACGGCGTTAAGCGCCATGCGCAGAAATAACGCGAGCGGCATCAGCAATAGCGGCCATTTGTCTTGGGGGAACGCCGCGATCGCCGCGCCGACGATAAATGACAAAGTGACCGCCGCGAGTGTCACGACATTTGCCGTTACGCCGCGCACGGCGAGCCACCGCACCAACGGTCTCAGCAGAGATTGAAAACGCGGCTTGAGATCGTAAATGGACGGCATCTAATTCAAGGGTGATTGGCGGCTGGCTCTTTGCCGCGAATCTCGGCAAGCGGAAGATACATTTTGGCAAATACTTCGATCGCGCGCGCCAAATCTTCAGCAGTGCGCTCAAGGTTGCTTCGAGCGCGCAGGTTGGTGCCGAATTCCAGCTGGATTGCGTCGATCGAAGCTCCCCGCTGACTACCATAGGTTCTGGTGGTGTAACCGCCCGTGTAACGGCGTTCCCGATCGTTCGCCGCTCCGCCGGGCTCAATCTTATAACCCTTCAAGGCCAGCTGACCCAGGATACTCTTCGGCCCGGTGAGCGCTTCCCTGCCGAACCTTCGCTGCAATGCCGTGACGCTTCGGCCGTTGTCTGTACCGCGGAAAATCGTATCGGTCTCCGCCCCCTGTCCGTGAATATCGAGCAGCAACCCGGCGCTCCAGCTGTCATTAATTTTATTGGCAGCGGCTTCGATGGCCTGGTGATAGGCGTCGTAATAGGCTTTGGCCGCGCCGGTTTCGTAGGCAGCGGCCTCGGAGCGATTGGCGTCAATATACTTGCGCTCGAACTTGGCAATAACGAGAAAAGGTTTTGCCCCTAATCTTTCATGGATCTTGCCCGCCACCATTTCGGCGAGCTCGGCAGTATTATTGTCTCGCTCGGCGGTAAACTGCGGCACGCCGATGCCGCGCCTCGGCGCCAGCTGCGGAACCGCCTGGCGCCCGCCGTGCGGCGCCGAAAGTATAATCGGCAGCATGCCGTCCCAGACGGTAAGAAATTCCGCTGCGGTCTTTTTTTCCTGCGCATCGAGTGACGCATGCAGCAGTGTCGCCAGCGCCAATACCGTGGCTCCAGACAAATTCTTCATCTATCCCGCGACTCTCTTCGCCTAAGACTCGGCCGGTTACCCGCCGGGCGGCCGCGATCGCTGTCGTAACCGGATTCGATCAGCTCGTTGATGATGATGTCGGTATCGTCATAGCGTTTCTGCGCTCTTTTCCCTGACTCACCGGTGCGATCCAGAAGCGGTGAGATGTTCGGCACACAAAACGTCCTGAATAATGCGAACTCTAAAGCCCAGGTGGTATCGAAAGGAAAATCATAGCAGCAAGAAAGAAAGATAATGCGCTGGTGATCTTTAAGCGGATCGAGCTTTTCAATTTCACGCAAGATCGCGTCAGGGAACCTGTTTTCCATAGCGTGAACGGAAAGCACTCGATTTCCCCGTTCGTCCTGAGCAGCGTCGAAGGACTCCGATGGATTTTTCCGCAGCCTGCTATCTAATCTAGCTAGATTACTTCGGCTCGGGCATCTTGGCCGAAAGCTTTTTCAAAAAGTCCGGGGGAAAAGGCTCGGCTCTGTTTTCCCGCGCCTGTTTAACTTTTACCCAAGCTTCCGAGTAGCGCTCCTGTTCATACAACGACAGGGCCCACTCGCGCCAGCTCATCGCGTACTTGGGATCGTTTTCCAAGCTCTCGGCAAAACGACTGTTGGCGAGCACGAAGCTCTGCGCCCGCTCCAACTCCCGGTCGGCGGGCAAACGCGCGGCATGCTCGGAATAAACCGTGCCGAGATCGCAGAGCAGCGCTACCCGCTGCGCGGGATCATCGATCAATTCTCTGGCCGTTTCGAGATATTCCAAAGCTTCCGCCAGCCGCCCGCCCTCACTCATGACCGCGCCAAAGCCCCAAAACACGCGGAAATTTTTGGGATTTAATAACCATGCTTGATTAAACCGTTGCATGGCCACTGCGGGCTGCTTGGCGTGGAGCGCAGCCCAGCCCTGCGCCGCTAGAGTATTACTGCCCGCATTGCGATTGCCAAACCGTATTGTGCTTTCCTGGATGAATATTTCGTCCGCTTTCTTCAGATTTTCGGGACGCGCAATTTTCGGCTGGCCGAACATCGGCAAATTGCCCGTGCCGTCCCCCTGTGCGCTCGACCCGGCAGGCATTAGCAAAAGACAAGCGCCCCAATAAGCCACTGCAACAACTAGCGCGCGCGCCCTGCTTGAAACTCTGAGCCGATGAGATCCGTTCGTCATCAATGATTCCACCTTCGACGCAAGATAGCATATTTTGTAACGCTTCCCTTTTGCTTACCTTGACACCTTAAAAGTTCTAGGGCTATTTTAACGGCAAATCAAATAGCAAGGAGTTGTCATGATCGAAGGATTGAAGGAAAAAGTCGTCATCGTAACCGGCGGCGGCCATGGCATCGGCCGGGCGTACTGTCACGGTTTTGCCGAAGCGGGCGCGAAAGTCGTCGTCGCGGACATCGACGCCCCCGCAGCCGAGAAAGTCGCCGGCGAGGTCGTGCAGCAATTCGACGGCAAGGCTTTGGCGGCCAAGGTCGATGTTGCCAACGAGGCGTCGACCCAGGACATGGCCAAGATCGCGCTCGATAAATTCGGCCGCATCGACATCTTGATCAACAACGCGGCGATCTTCGCGACCATACCGATGAATCGCGGCGGCATCGACACGATCGATCCGGCGGAATGGGATCGTATGATGGCGGTCAATTTGAAAGGACTGTTCTTTTGCTGCCGCGCGGTTTTGCCCGCCATGCGCCGCCAGAAATCCGGCAAGATCATCAATATTTCGTCAGGTACGGTGCTGAACGGCAGCGCCGGACGCATTCATTACGTGACTTCCAAGGCCGGCGTCATCGGCTTTACGCGCACGCTTGCGCGCGAAGTCGGCGACGACAACATCAACGTCAACGCCATTGCGCCCGGCTCCACTCTCTCGGAAGATAACCCGTCAGAGGAAGTGCTAAAATTGCGCGGCGCCCGGGTCGGTGATCGCTGCTTGAAGCGCGTCCAGTTGCCCAAGGATCTGGTCGGAACCATGCTTTTTCTCGCCTCGCCCTTGAGCGATTTCATGACCGGCCAAACCGTCGCCGTCGACGGCGGCGTCGCGTTCCTATAATTTGGTATTTGCGGCTTCACCGTGAAGGAGTATTCACCACGAAGTGATTCATGACCTTACGGTCGCCCACAGTGAATGAAAATGGCGATTCCCACTACCGGCTCCTGTAGCCCGGATGGAGCAAAGCGTAATCCGGGGTCCTGGTTCACGCGCTCTCAGGGCTGCTGCCACGACCCACACCGCCTTCCTGGATTCCGCTTCGCTGCATCCAGGCTACAACTCCAAAGCGATTCGCGCCAATATTTTCAAAGGAGGACACGAAGGGTTCGGATGATTAAAACTCCGAACTTCGTGCTCTTCGTGTCCTTCGTGGTGAATAAACTCTTGGGACTCATGCGCGATCGTTCACAGGCACGCCAGAAGTTCAAAACTTTGAGGAATTAGATCGATGGCCGCTTATCAGCACCGGACAATTGTCGTCGGCGACATCAAAACCCATTTTCTCGAAGCCGGCAGCGGGCCGGATTTAGTCCTGCTCCACGGCGGCGAGTACGGCGCATCTGCGGAGATCACCTGGCGAGCCAATATCGACGCGCTCGCGCAGAGATTTCACGTCGTCGCTCCGGATCTTCTCGGTTGGGGACTCACCGACAAACTATACAGCTTTTCGGATCCGGCCGGACTGCGCATCAAGCATCTGCAGAGGTTCCTGGAAACCCTCGGCATCGGCAAGGCGTTTTTTGTCGGCAACTCCGCCGGCGGCGGGCTCGCTTTGAGAGCATCGGTACGCCGGCCGTCCCCGTTGCAAATCCAAAAGATGGTCACCATCTGCGGCAACGCGAGCGTGTTCAAGACGAATTCCCAGGCGGATCTGGAAAACTACACACCGTCGCTCGAGAATATGAAAAAAATCGTCGCGCTGCTCTATCATGACTTCAAGTGGCAAACCGACGAAAATATTCGCGAGCGCTACGAGTGCTCGATCATTCCCGGCGCCTGGGAATCGCTCTCGGCCGCGCGCTTGCGTAGTCCGGCGCACCAGGTCAGATCGACGACCGAAGAATTTGTGAAGCAGCTGTCGCAACTGACGATCCCGCTGCTGATCATGTCCTGCGAGCACGATCCGCTCAACCAGAGCGACTGGGACGTTAATTTCCAGAAAATTGTTCCGGGCTCGAAAATCCATCGCTTCATGCACTCGGCGCACGAGCCGCAGATCGAGGAAACGCAGGAGTTTAATCGCGTATTGACGGAATTTCTGCTGAACTAGAGAGACATTATGAAGAAAAGACCAATTCTATGGATCAGAGTGATAGGTCTGACCACCGGCTTGCTGCTGAGTTATCTCCTCACCGGAACCACTCACGCCCAGCTCATACGCCTGAAAACTTCTTACAGCGCGTTGACCGCCAATATGGCGGCCTATTGGCTCGCCAAGGACGCCAAGATTTTTGAAAAGCACGGCTTGAGCGTCGATGTGGTGCTGATCGAAAGCGGCGTCACCACCGTGCAGGCGCTCACGGCTGGCGAAACCCAGATCGCGATGGGCGGCGGCACGGTCGCGGTGAGCAGCAACCTCGCTGGGAGCGATATCGTCTCCATCGCCAGCATCGAAAGCCGCTTACCCTACGCCCTGCTGGCGCAAAAGGAAATCAAGACCATCGATCAGTTGAAAGGCAAACGGCTGGCGGTCTCCCGCTTCGGCAGCGCTTCGGACCTGGCGGCTCGTTTGATCCTGCAACGTTACGGTCTGGTTCCCGACAAAGACGTGACGATCCTTCAGACCGGCGGCACGAGCACGCGGCTCTCCGCTCTCAGCAAGCGCAGCATCGACACAACGGTTCTCACCCCCGAGTTTTTCAACATCGGCAAGAAAGCCGGCTTTAGCATTCTCGTCGATCCGACTCAGTACGATATCCCCTTCCCGCAACTGGAAGTGATCACCACCCGCGCCTTTCTCAAGGCCCAACCGGACACCGCAACAAGATACTTGCGCGCGATCATCGAAGGCATCCACATGGTCAAGAACAATCCCGAGCCGGCCATTCGCGCCATGAGCAAATATCTGAGAATCGATGACCGCGAAGCGTTGGAAGACGTCTATCGTCTCTATCGCGAAATCTATCCCCAGATTCCCCATCCCTCCCCGGCAGCCATCCAAACCCAACTCACCTGGATGGCTGAAAAAGACCCGCGAGCAAAAGCAGCCAAACCGGAGCAGTTTATCGATGGGACGATATTGAAGGAAATCGAAAAGAGCGGTTTTGTCGCCAGGCTCTATCAGAAGTAAACCGCAGCGCCAATCAAAGCGCTTCCGGCATTCAGCTCAAGCAAAATTCGCGATGCTGGGACGGTGACGACCGAATCCCGTCGCCTGCTCGAAAGCATGGGCGATTTGCAACACACCCCAATCGTCCCGGTAGCGGCCGACAATCTGGATGCCAACGGGCAGTCCATCATCGGTGAATCCCGCCGGTACCGAGATCGCCGGACAAAAGGTCGGCGTAATCCAGTAGGCGCTCTTCATCCACGAGAGATAATTATCCATGACGACGCCGTCAATTTCTTTTGGCCAGTTTATCGTCGCGTCGAAGGGCGGCAGCTGGTTCACGGCGCAAATGAAAAATTCATATTTCTCCTGGAAGCGGCGCATGCGCTCCATCAGTTCACCCTGGCGCGCCATCGCCTGGGCGACATCGCTGCCGGACAGTTTGCTGCCCGACTCGATCTGCCAGACCGCCTCCGGTTTCATTTCCTCTCGATACTCTTGCAGCAGCGGACCGAGCGTGTGCCAATAGTTCCATGCGCGAATGGTAAGAAATATTTCATCGGCGCCGTTGAGATCCGGACAGACATCATCAACGACGCAGCCGAGTGCCTCGAAGGTTTTACGCTGCGCGATTAATATGGACCGAACGCGTCCATCGAGTGGAAGGCCGCCCAGGTCCGGGCACCAGGCAACTCGCACGCCCTTGAAATTGCGGTCGAGCGGCGCGGCGAATATTTGCGGCTCCGAGGGATAACATGCCGGATCGCGCGGGTCAGTTCCCGCCATGACACTCAGCAAGAAACCGACGTCGGCAACCGATCGAGCGATCGGCCCCTTAACGGTAAATCCTAAA
Organism: uncultured Pseudomonadota bacterium; assembly: GCA_946478635.1. The sequence goes on along the minus strand of CAMLCX010000184.1, from coordinate 293 downwards.
AACGGCAGCGCGACCGGTCCCGCGGGCACGAGACCCACCGTCGGTCGCAGCGCGACGATATTGTTGAAGTTGGCGGGATTTCGGAGCGAGCCGCCGAGATCGCTGCCGCTCGCAAGCGGCAACAAACCAGCAGCGAGTGCTGCCCCGGCGCCACCGCTCGAACCGCCGGCGCTTTTCGTTAGATCATAGGGATTCAACGTGGTGCCGTACACCTCGTTGTAGGTGTGCGAGCCCATGCCGAACTCGGAGACGTTGGTCTTGCCGATGGGAATCACGCCGGCGCGCTTTAACCG
>CAMLCX010000183.1 GCA_946478635.1 uncultured Pseudomonadota bacterium | reverse complement strand
TACGACCGGCTCGGCTTTGGCTTCACGCCCTCCGACGGCAACGGGCCGCACGTCGCCTGAACGCTTCGTGACGGCAATTTTCTCGGCGGCAGCATCGCGTTTTATAGGCGGTGCTTTATCGGCGGCAAGGTCTACGTTTTCACCAGAACCGGACACCGGCGGAGATCGTTTTTGCGCTCCGGCCGGAGCCTTGACTTCGCCCTTTTCAACGAGCGGCGGCTTATTGGGCACAGGCTTCGCCTGGGTGTCTTGAGAGCCGCCTGCATCCTTCTTGATCGCGTCGAGTTTCGCTTCAATATTTTGACCGGGGCCTTTCGCCGCTTGATTCAAAGGTGCGGTTAAAGGTTTCGCGGTTCCGGCCGCCAGATTGTCCTCGCGGATCGCCGGTCGAAAGTCAGGCTTGGTCTCGCGCGGCTGGTACGAAACAAGATTGAGCGGGCCGTCCTCTTCCACGGCGAATATCACGGCATCATGAAGTAAATCGGCTTGCGCGAGTTCACGCCGTAAAAAACCGGAGACTTTCTCCTTTTGAAAATAGATGATCGCGCGCGCCATGGTTGTACGGGTTTCCTGCCCGTCGGAGACCATAGTTCGCCAGGTGAAATTTAAACCGTAGCCGCTTAAGTCCTTGTCCTGGTAGATCTGCGTGTCGCCGGCGAGAATGCCCAACAGCTCCTTTCCGTAACGGGCAAAGAGCTGACTCACCTTCTCACTGTACTCGCCTTTGGTTTCAAAGGTTTCGGGGGTCGCGAGGACAACTTCAAGAAACCTCTCGTCCGGGGATTTGGCGGCGGAATGGGTAAAGAAGCCTATGCCGCCGACCGATGAAATATTGTTGGCAAACTCCAACCGGGAGGTGCTTGAATTGCGCGTGATATGCGCGACCAAACGGTCTAAATTGTCCTTATACTTTGTCCCTAGATAACGGGCCTTGGACGTGCTGTAGTAGGTCGGCGGGGTGGCGATGAGTCCCTGGGGAGCTGTTTTCGGTGAGGTGCTGTAGTCCAAAAGCCCGCAACCGCTTCCGACGCAAGCTAAAAACACCAATAACGGCCTAATTTGACGTATAATCATAGCTCTCCCAGCCAGAGGGGCTTTCGTGGAAGTTTTCTTGACACGTTTTCGCGATGGCCTATAATGAAACGGTTTTTTGAGGATTATACCGAGAATATAGATGTTGCCGGTGATAAACACAACCTTTTTTTCCTGATCCAGCCCGCAGAAATACCATGGCCATAGGCGAACTTCTCTTAGCAAAGGGGCTCATTTCCGAGGACCAACTCAACAGAGTTCTCGGTCAGCAAAAAATTGCCGGCGGGCGCCTCGGCGATAACCTGGTGGCGCTCGGCTACATCAGCCGGGAAAATCTCGAAGCCGTTCTCCAGGAACCGCCACCGGTCGCTAAAACCCCCGCGGAAACCGGACTCGACAACAATTTCTTGCTCAACTCTTTGCTGCGCACCATGTACATCTCGCAGCTGCAGACGATCCCGGAGCTTTCCGAGCAAACCAAGCTGACCCGTCCCGTCGTCGAAGATCTGTTGAACTTCGGCAAAAAGGACGCGCTCGTGGAAATCCGCGGCCCCTCCGAGAAGAACTACAACATCATGCGCTACGCGCTCACCAACGCAGGAAAGGAGCGCGCCAGCGAAGCGCTGCGCCGCTGCGAATACATCGGCCCCGTCCCCATACCCCTGGAAACTTACCAGACCCAGGTGCAGAAACAGACGATCACCAATGAAGTCATCAGCGTCGAAAAGCTCAAGAAAGCGATGTCTCATCTAGTGCTTTCCGAGAGCATCATTCGCCGCCTCGGGCCGGCTTCCAACTCAGGACGCGCCATTTTGATTTACGGCTCGGCCGGCAACGGCAAAACATCCATCGCCGAAGCTCTCGTCAGCGCCTTCGAGCAGCCCGTGTACGTGCCCTATGCAATTGAAGCCGACGGTCAAATTATAAAAATCTACGATCCTTCGATCCATGTCGCCTTTCCGGCGGGAAATGGCGCCAATGGCCAGACCAGCGCCATCTTTCTGCCGCATCTCGAGCACGATCCGCGCTGGGTGCGCTGCAAGCGTCCCTACGTCATCTCCGGCGGCGAACTCACCCTCGAAATGCTCGATCTCGATTTCGACCCGCACTCGAAATATTACGAGGCGCCGCTGCAAATGAAAGCCATCGGCGGCGTTTTCGTCATCGACGACTTCGGACGGCAGCGGGTGCGGCCCCACGAGCTGCTCAACCGCTGGATTTTTCCACTTGAACGCAAAATCGATTACCTCACGCTGCACACCGGAAAAAAGTTTGCGTTATTGTTCGATCAACTGGTAATATTCGCTACGAACTTCCCCCCTGAGGAACTCATGGACCCCGCGCAGTTGCGCCGTGTCCACTATAAAATGAAGATCAATCCGCCCAGCGCCGACGAATATAAAGAAATTTTTCAGCGGATTTGCGACTCCTACGGGCTTGAGTTTTCTGAAGAGATCATGGCTTATTTGCTCAATACTTTTTACATCAAGCACAAGATACCGTTCGCCGGATTTCACCCCAAATTTATTGCCGAACATGTCATCGCGGCCTGCAATTACCTCGGCACCACGCCGCAGATCTCGCGCCAGTTGCTCGCCGATTCTCTGGAAAATATGGTGATTATTCCGAACTCTCCAGCTCCCGAGTGAGGCCGATGGCAAAACCCCTCGCGCTCATCATTCATCCCGGGAACGAGTCCCTCACCGGCATCTCCAAACTTGCCGAAGCGCGGGATTGTTCGGTTCACGTCAGCCGGTCGGTGGCGGAAGCAGAGCGGGTTTTGAGGGCGTTTCCAACCGAACAACAGAAATTCATATTCGCCGATCTGACGGTGTGTCATGGCGCCGACTGGAACGGCTTTACCGACAGGTTGCGCGAGAAATCGTCGCACATGGCGCTGATTTGTTATGACCCGCTCGATTTGCAGGGGCTTTACGGTCTGTTCGGGCATGCCAATCATTCCGCCGTCGACAATAGCGATCCGCACGCCATCAAGGCGCCGGTCATGATCGGCGACACGCCGCAGTTCTACGAGGTTTTGAACCTCGCCAACCGATACGCCATGCACGACATCACCGTGCTCATCACCGGCGAGACCGGCACCGGCAAAGAAGTGATGGCGCAGTACATCCACACCCGCGGGCCGCGCGCCGATAAACCGTTCGTCGGCTGCAACATGACGGCGATCCCCGAGACGCTGGTGGAGAGCGAGCTGTTCGGTTACGTCAAAGGCGCCTTTACCGGCGCTGACCGCAACAAGCGAGGTTTGATCGAGGCGGCTGAAGGCGGCACGCTGTTTCTGGATGAAATCGGCGACCTGGCGCCGGCGATCCAGCTAAAGCTTTTGCGTTTCCTGGAGACGCGCCAGTATTACCGCGTCGGTGAATCGAGCGCCAAGACAAGCGACGTTCGTATCATCGCCGCGACCAATAAGGAACTTGAAGAAGCCATCCAGGGCACCGGCTTCCGCAAGGATCTCTACTTCCGTTTGAACAGCGCGCGCATCATCCTGCCGGCGTTGCGCGAGCGCAGAGAAGACATGATTCTTTTGATCGCCAATTTCGTCTATCAATCCTGCGGTCATCTGCAAAAACCTCTCAAGAAGCTTACCAGTTCCACCAAGGCCCTTTTTCTCGACTATCCGTGGCCGGGTAACATCCGCGAGCTCAGGAGCGTGATCGAAAGCGCGGTCATGGTTTCCGATGGCGATTACATTACGATCAGCGACCTGCCGATGAATCTGCAGCACTATGCCACCGGCCGGCGCGAGGAAATCGGCCCGAGAGCGATCCGCAACATCGAAGAGGGCGAGCGCAGCGTTATCGAAGAAGCGCTTCGACAAACTCATGGCAACAAAGCAAAGGCGGCCGAGGCGCTCGGTATCTCCACGCGCACGCTTTACCGCAAACTTGAGAAATTCGCCCTGGCGACCTAACCATCGCCCAGTCAATGCAATTGCGTTGGCGACGGCCCTGTTCGCGCTATTCCTTCCGTGGCCCCGGCCGTGGGCCGCAAGCCAAGAAATGCCGCAAGTCGCGCCCCAGGGCGCGACAGTCCACGTCTACGCCGAGGCCGACGACAATGCTTTGCCGATCGGTGCGTTGACGGCTGGCGATCAAGCCACGCCGCTGGCTGAAACTCAGGGCAGCGGCGGCACCAAATGGTATCTGGTAAAAACCGGCAGCGGCATCGTCGGCTGGATCAAACAGACCGACAATGCGCAAGCGAAAAAAGTCGAATCGTTTTTCAAATCATTGCCGCGGGAGACCTTTACCACCGCGGTCGCCATCCCAAGCATTTCTTCCGCGGGAGCGCCGCAAGGCACGATCCTGGTGCCGGTGCGATCGAGCGGTGCTTCGACCATTGTTTCCGTGACCCTGAACGGCGCTGTGAGCGGCAATCTCATGCTTGACACCGGCTCCACGAACACGATCCTTTCACGACGCCTTGCCGCGTTGTTAGCGCTGCGGCCGATCGGCACGGATGTCGTGCACACGGTCGGTGGCGCGATTACGGTGACTCTCGCTCAGTTGCAATCCCTTCGAGTGGGTGAAGCCGAAGTCACTAACCTGCGGGTGATCATCCACGATTTTTCTCCCAATCCCCGCTTCGAGGGCTTGCTCGGGATGGACGTTCTCGGCCGCTATAAGATCGGCCTGGATATCCAAAAGCAGGTTCTGGTGCTATCTCCGCGCTAGGCGTGCGTCCTATTTCCGTAGAAAAACCATAAAGATAGCTCCATTTTGCACGTACAATTTTGTTCGCGCTGAACAGAATTCGTGGAATTGCCTCGCCATCTGAAGACAACGCCGCCTAACAGGCATGAAAATTCACAGCTTTTTATCGAGGTATTCGTGGCAACCCTTTTGCTTAATTGCTAACGAGTGTGCCAGCCCCGACACGAAGGTTCATAATAGGGGCAATTAGGCCTATGCTTTCCGCGCAAAAACAACAAATGCCAAGCCAAATACCACCCGGAGGTTCACAGTCGCCGACGACGACCGGCTTCGGCAAAGTGCTCCATTCAATCCACGGATTGCAGCAACGCCTGAACGATTTTTCCATCGAAGAAGTAAGCCGCAGCCATGCGCGCGCGCATGAGCTGATTCGTGAGCTGGGCGGTCTGCGAGCCCGGTTAGAGGCGGTCACGAAGATCAGAGATGCCACCGCTGGTATCGGCCCTCAGATTGCCGCCCTGCCGGAAGCCAATTTCGATCTCGTCGCTCCCGATAGCATGGAAAAGTATCCGCAGCTGCAGGCGGTCATTCAAACCGCCAACCTGATTCGCACGAGCCGCTCGCTGCAGGCGGACCCGGCAAACACACAGCCGGCCCGAACCGATGGCGAATCTGCTGTTTCCGGCTCCACATCGTCAAGCGCGATGGAGCCAACCAGCGCCGCGACCAACGTCGCCGCGCCAGGGTCAAGGCCGCCGCGAACCTACGAGTTCAGCGAATTGAGACTTGAAGAACCGCCACAAGCGCCGCCAGAAAATGCTTCCCGTGAGTCGGAGATGGCCCGCGGAAAACATACTTCGACACCCAAGAGCAAAAAGCCAAAGGGCAAGCCGCATTTTGATCAGCGCCTGCTTAACGACCTGATCGAAACCTACGGCGAATTTGCCATTTCAGCCAGACCCGCAGGCGGCGCGGAAAAGGCCGAGACAACTCCATCTGCCCCGGAACAAACAATGCCCGCGGAGACCGGCCCGATCTCAGCGCAACCGGCAGCGCTTGAGGTTTCACCGGTCCCGGCGAACGATATTCTGGCAAATGAACTCGTACCTGTCGAACCCGCGTTCGTGCAAGCCGGCGGGCATGAATTACTCGCCCTGCCCGGGCCTGCTGAACAATCAGCCGGACCGTCTTTCGACGAAGCGCCAACCACCGCCAAGGCGCGCGGTGAAATCGACCGCCAGCTTAAACGCATTATCAAGGACTACGGCGAGGTTGATCTTTATTCGCATCGGAAATCGCCGAACATCAAAGCCGTCACGATGGTGGCGGCGGCGGTATTGGCGTTGCTTCTCGGTGCATTTTTTATCTTCAACTCACCCTCAACACCGGCGCCGGCATCGATTGACGCCGCCGCTCCGGCCGGAGAGATGCAAAACCCGAGTGCAAAGAAAATCTTGAAACAGGAGAAATAGAAAACTGGAGAGGATATGAAAAACGATTTACAAAATCTTACCGAAGATATTTCCCGGCTCTATGAAGACATCACCCAGAAGACCGAATCCCTGGGCCAGATCGACAGCATTACGCGTCTCTACGACGAACTGCAGTCGCAACTCCAGGGCATTTCAACCGAGGAAGTGGAGCTCCTGCAGGCCCAGATTAAATCAACCCTGGAGCAGATGGTCGGCATCAGCAAGAGTTTGGCCGTGATCAAGACCCTCAAAGTGACTTTAAATAGCCACGATGACTTTGCCGAACTGACCAAAAACGCCAATGGCGGCAAAGATGGCCGCCGCGCGCTCGAGGACCGTTAGAGATGTTGCTGCGACGGACCTGAACCATGCAAGGAAATCTTTCTCAAATAGGCCTACCCGACCTGCTCCTGCTCGCCACGAGCGGCAAGAAGTCGGGCGTGCTGAAACTTGTGCACGGTAAAGAATCAGTCGAAGTTTTTCTATCGGATGGCAACATCGTCCATGCCACCTGCCCGATCGGCGAAGGCGACAAAGCGCTGCTCTATCCGGTGACGTGGGGCGAGGGAACCTTCATCCTGCAGCCGAACGGCGCTGCGCCCGCGGCCACCGTGCACAAGTCCGCCGAAGAGATTCTCAGTGAAGTCAAAGCGATGACGCACGAATGGGAGATCATTTTACAGCTCATTCCCGACGGCAAGGTGGTTTTCCGGATCGCCGACCTGGCCGAAGACCGCACCGGGCCCGTGACCGTGCCGAATGTGGGCTGGCGCGTTCTCAGCAAACTCGATGGCACTCGCACGGTCCAGGAAGTCGCCGAGCTTTTAAACATACCCTTCGCCTACACCGCCAAAGTGATTTATAATCTGCACAAGTCCGGCCTCGTGGAACTGGCTCAGGCCGTCGAGATACCGGCCGCGGATCTCGTACCAGCCGCGCTTTTGAAACGCGTGACGGGGATGTTGACCGAAATCATCGGTCCGATGGCGCCGCTGGTACTGCGCGATCAAATTGAATCGCTCGGCGAGTCGCCGGACAGTTTTCCGGAAGCCAAACTCGACGATCTTATCGCGCTCATCGGCCGTGAAATCGGCGACGGCAAACTCAAGAACAAGTTCGAAGAATCCATGTTCCAAGAGATCTCGAACTTCAAACGTTTCTAAAACCGCCTATTGAGATCGCGTGGGAGGAAAATAATCGATGCCTCAGGAAACTGCGTCCATGGAAAGCTCTAAAATAATCAAACCGCTCAGCATCCAGTGGCAGCGCGGCGGCCTGCGCTGGAAAATCACCGCAACGTTCAGCGGTTTGATGTTGGTTTTGGGCCTGCTCGTGATGGGTATCGTGTACTACTTCACGGGCGCCGCCTTGCAAAAGCAAGTCGACTTGCGCGCCAGCGCCATCGCGACCAACCTCGCCGACGCGGCGGCCGGATTCGTCTCGCGCAAAAGCACCCTCGAACTCGACGCGCTGGTGGCGAAATATGGCCGCCTCGACGGCGTCGCCTATGCTTTCATTCAGGATCCCAAGGGCGATCTCCTGGCCAGCAGCATGCAGCCCTTTCCAGTTGAACTGAAAGACGCCGGCGGCACCGCCGCGTCGTCCCGCGTCACTCGTTTGCGCGGCAAATCCGTTTACGAAACCCGCTCGCCGCTGCTCGACGGACAGCTCGGCCTCGTGCGCGTCGGCCTATGGGCGGAAACCGTGCAAAGCGACGTGCGCTCGACTCTGTGGCCGATCATCGGCCTGATCGTCGTCTGCCTGGCGGTGGGCATTGCGCTCTCGATTATGTTGGCGAGCAAAACCATCCGTCCGATTCTGGATTTGAAAGCGATCGCCGACGATATCAGCCGGGGCCGCCTCGACACCAGCGTTTCGATCCAAAGCAATGATGAAGTCGGCGAGCTCGGACGTTCCCTGGAAAGAATGAGAGCGAGTTTGAAGGCGGCCATGTCTCGTCTCAATCGCGAATAAATTGACTGGCAGGGGGCTGAAGGAATGCCCCAGGAGCCTGCGTCATTCAGAAGCGGAAATATTCACCGCGGAGGCACAGAGTTCGCAGAGTTCGGAATTCTTTGTTGATAAAACTTTTTTCTCTGCGCCCTCTGCGCCTCCTTCGAAAATACGTGTGCGTGGATGAGCTATAGAATGAAGAACCCGAATACGAGAAGTAACCGCAGCGTTCCGTCATACCCGCCCTTCGGCCGCGCTCAGGATAAACTCCAGCGGGTATCCAGGCTAATTGGAAGGGAAAACAAACCTGGATTCCCGCCTGCGCGGGAATGACGAGTCGCGGGGAAAACGCTGAGGGAAGTCCCTCCACTTTCATGCTCCGTGGGCGAGCGTAAGCTCATGAACCACTCTGTGGTGTAAACTCTTCTGGACAAAGTCCAATCGAGGGAATAATAGACAGTACACTAAATAACGATCCGATTTAGACTGAAGGAGAAAGCAAATGAAATATATCTCGCACAAAATGACTCTCGCGGTAATGCTGAT
>CAMLCX010000182.1 GCA_946478635.1 uncultured Pseudomonadota bacterium | reverse complement strand
GTCTCGGTGTCGGACTTTTCCATCGCGGCAGTGCCGAAGCGGGTTTAAGGCAGGGATATTTCAAAGCGCTGGAAATGCCACGATTAAAGGATATCAAAATTGACTGCTACGTCGTCTATCGAAAAGGTGCTCGCCTTGCTCCTGATCTGATCGGTTTACTATCATTGCTGCGCCACTCTTCGAAACAAACTTTGGCGCTGCGAGCGAGGCGGCTTTAACAGCCTGAGAACGGCGAGAATCGCAAGCAACTTTTGTGGCCCATAGCATTCTCACTCATGCCCACGAATAATCAGCGCGCCCCTTTGTTGGCAGGTGAAGGCGGGCCGTCTTAGCAACTCGCGGCGTTCATTATACTGTGTGCCCCGAGTGGGTCTCGCGTCAGCGAGCGCGCATGGTTTTCATCGCGTTGCTTTCTCGTCACGCGCCGCGGCGCCATACCGGAAACTTTAAATAGGGCCAGGCCAACATCGCGACCGTGAGAATGAACAGTGTAAGAGAACCCGGATGGGTAAAAAAAATCGTGTAGGATCCATGTCCGATCAATATCGACCGGTGAAAATTAGACTCGACCAGATCACCTAGAACGAGGCCGAGCACGACGCAAGCTGCCGGATAACGATAGACCGACATGAGGTAACCTATGAATCCGAAAATAAAGGTGACAATCATGTCCTCCACATTGCCGCGCAGCGCCAATGAAGCAATGAAGCTCAGCACGACGATGAGCGGAACCAAAAGGGCGTTGGGAATGAGGACGGCTTTGGCGAACTGGCGGGCGAAGAGCAACCCCATAATGAAAAACGATACTTGCGCGAGTAGGATGCCAGCGAAAATGGTATAGGGCAGCACGCCCGAACGCGTAAAAAACTCAGCTCCAGGTTGGAGGCCGTGCATGATCATGGCGGCGAGAAAAATCGCCGTTACCGAAGAGCCGGGAATACCAAGAGCGAAGGTAGGGATAAGATCGCCGACGATGCAGGCGTTCTTAGCGATTTCCGGCGCGAGCAGGCCACGGGGGTCTCCCTGGCCGAACTTCTCCGGATCTTTGGCGGCGCGCTTCTCGATGAAGTAGGCGACCACGTTGGCGGAAGAGAGTCCCAAAGCAGGCAAAACGCCCATGAAAATTCCGACGATGCTGGCGCGCAGGATTGTCGCGGGGAGTTTCAGCACCTGAAGAAATCCGTCCCAAACTTTGCCGATTGTTCGAAACTGCGAAATGCTGCCTTTCTCCTGCGATAAAACCAGCGCCTGTGACAGGGCAAAGAGCCCGAGGACCACCGCCGCCAGGGGAAGTCCGTCTTCGAGGTAGGTAATGCCGAAGGTGAAGCGAGCTTCCGCGGTGATCGGGTCGCGGCCGATAAAGGATAGCAATAGACCTATACCGCCGAGGAAAAGCCCTTTGAGAGGCTGTTCTCCCGAGGCTAACGAGAGCAACGAAAGCGCCATAATCGAAACCATGAAATATTCGGGCGGTCCCATGTGAACCGCCACCGCGATCAGCAGAGGAGAAAGAACGACGAGCGAAATCCACCCCGTTACTCCGCCGATGAATGAGCCGAATGTGGATATACCCATGGCCACTCCGGCCTGGCCTTTTTGCGCCATTGGATACCCGTCCCAGCAAGAGGCGACAGAGCCGACGCCTCCGGGCGTGTTGATCATGATCGACGCAAAGGAATCGCCGTACGCCGTCGCCGCATGAACGGCGGTAAGAAAAATAATCGCGGTTGCGGCCGGCATGCCAAAAGTCAGCGGCAGCATGAGCGCTACGCCAAACAACGGCCCCAAACCGGGCAGCGCGCCGATGACCATGCCGAAGGCTGTTCCGGCAATTAGATAAAGAAGGTTTATGGGCTGCAGTGCGGTTAGGAAGCCTTCAATCCACATAGTTGATGATCCCCGCGCCCTACCAGGGAATTCCCAGCAGGCCTTTCGGTAGGCGAACGTGAAACACAGAATGAAAGGTGTAGACGATCGCAAACGTAAGCAAGACCGCGTGCAAGATCGTGACGAGCCAATTGCGATAGCGCAGCTGCCACGGGCAGACAATCAAGTAAATGAGCGTCGCCGTCGAAAAACCGGCGACGTAAATCAGTCCGATATAGCCGGCCTGAAGCGCCAGCGGCGAAGACCAGCCCCTGTCACTGGTCTGGTCGGGCGGCTTCGCTTGTGGCTCTGCGCCGGCTTTGCCAACGACAAAATACTTGCAAAGAAAATCGAGAGCTAAAAAGACGAGCGAAGCTGACGCAACCACGCGGGGAAACAGCGCGGCGGTCGCCCCATAGTCCTTCGCGAGGAATAAAAACAGGACGGAGAAGCCGGCCAAAACGACCAGCAGAAGAGCTTCCAAGGTTTGGTCCCCGCGACTTTTGGTCTTACTTAGCCTGTTTTAGCACTGATTCTAAACTCTGAATGGTTTTAAACATGGCTTCGGAAGCTTTATAAAATTCCACTGGCGCCAGAGGTTGCAACGTTTGCTTAGCCGTGGACGTTGCGGCGAGATAATCCTTGTCGGCGAACGCTTTCTGAAAAGCGGCAACGAGGATCTTCGATTGCGCATCTGGCAGCCCGGGAGGAGCGAAAACACCGGTCATCTGATCCATTTTAATATCGTAGCCGAGCTCGGCGAGAGTTGGAAACCCGCGATGAGATTCATCCCGTTGGGGACCGGAAACGGCGAGAACGCGCAGTCGCTTCTGATCATGCAGCGGCGCATAGCTGTCGAGCGCGCCCGTGCCCATTTGGGTTTGATTGCCGGCGAGAGCCAAGGCCGCCTCGGTGCCGCTGTTGAAGGGGACGTAACTCATGTTCACGCCGGCCTTTGATTTGAGCAGCATGGCGAGAATGTAGGCATTGCTACCGACGCCCGTGCCGGCCGACGTGAGCGGCTGCGTCGCCGATGCTTTCTTCAAGTCCTCGATGGTCTTGAACGGCGAATTTGGCCCAACGGCGACACAATCGTAGTTGCGTCCGGCAATGTTGAAAACGTGAACGAACTTTAAAACCTCAAATTTTCCACCGGAGACAAGTTGCCCGCTGGACATCGAAGGCTGTTGGCTTACGAGCAACGTGTAACCGTCCGCCGGCTGCTTGAAGACGAAGGAGCGGGCCACATTGCCGCCGGCCCCCTGCATGTTTTCAATGACGATCGGAACGCCCAGATATTTTTGCAGGTACGGTTGAATGAGTCTCGCCGCCATGTCGGTGGTGCCACCGGCGGCGTGGGTTATGACGAGACGAACAGGTTCGCTCGGGTATTTCCCCTGGCCAAAAACGTTTGCGGGCGCAAGCCAGATATAGGCAGTGAGCGCTATGAGTATAATTTTAAAATGTATCATGCAGTTTTCTCCCCCTTTATCATTGAAGCTACTGGAGGAGCAATTTACGTACCGGCTGTGTAGCAGTGAGGTTACCTTGCTCTGGCTCAGGTTTTTCGCAAAGGTGAGAAGTGTGGGTACTTTAATTCCGAAGTTTGATGAGAACCGGCATGGAAAATTCTATCAAGTCTTGCGAGTGGTGGCGTTAGAAAGCAGTCCAAACGAGCTGCTGAATCGGCGTGTCCGACAACCGTTCATACTAACGGTTGGAGGCTTAATTTTTTGCGCCGCGGAATAAGTCTATACCGAGCGCCCCGAGTGGGTCTTGCCCCAACGGGCGCGCATGGTTTTCATGGTGTCGCCCTCGCCGATATCTACGCGGGTTTTTTGCAGTGCTTCCCAGACTTTTTCATGTTCGCTCTTGGCCGCCAAATCGGCTTCCAGTGATAAATCATCCGGCCAGTATCCCATCAGGTAGCCGTGCCAGGGTTCCTGCGGTTCGAGCTTGGGCAGACCGAGCTCTTCCCAAAGCTCTTTGGCGCGGACCATGAATTCTTTCTTGGGCAGTGAGAGCGGCGGAAAGTCCGCTTTGCGCGTCGCGTCGATCAAAACCGACGATTCGCAATTGTCGTAGCGGCTCGAAGGGTGCGTGGCCACCATGCCGATCGGCGTTGCACCGAACGGGCGGTCCAGAATAATCTTGAAATCTTTGTGCGGCTGGGATCGATGGGTGATCGCCCAGATGACCGCGATCGGATCCTTCACGTTGATGTCTTCGTCGACGGCAACGACCATTTTGCCGACGCGATCGCCATAATCGAGAATGCCCTGCATGACGTCCCAGGGTTCCTGGTCATTGCGCTTCTTGAGACTGACAGCGACATACGGGCGAAGATTGACCAGCGGCTCGATGAGGTGAACCTCCTGGACCGAGTCGAAACCTTTTTTGACGAGAGAACGCTTGATCAGCGTCGCCATCCCCATTGCCTTGATCTTCGAGCTTTCGCTCGGCGTGACCTGGCTGATGATCGAAACCCAGATGGGATCTTTGCGATGAGTCACGCAGGTGAGCTCGAAGACCAGGCTCAAAGTGCGCGGATCGATATAGCCCATGGACTCGCCGTAGGGGCCTTCTTCTTCCATATATTTGGTCGGAATGATGCCCTCGAGGACGATCTCGGACGTCGCCGGCACTTCGAGGTCGACAGTCTTGCATTTGATCAGCGGTACGGGCGCGCCCTGGAGACCTCCCGCCAGCGCGAGTTCGTCGACGTCAGGCGGAACTTTTTGCGTCGCGGCGTAGGAGACGACGGGAACCGTGCCGACGACAATGGCAACTTCCAAAGGCTTGCCCAGCCGGCGTGCTTTTTCCCATTGGTTCGAAAGATCCTGAGGCGTGCCGGTCATCAGGCCGCTTCGCGCGGGGCCTTTGATCAGACCGCGATAATTGCCGACATTACGTTGGCCGGTTTCAGGGTCTTTGGTAATCCAGTGGCCGGCGGTGATGTAGGGGCCATTGTCGAATCCGGGGGTTGAAATGGGAATGGCGAATTCATTGATGCCACCATGGGCGAGCAACTCGGCGCCCATGTGAACCTCTTCCTGCGCCGGCCCGTGATCGACCATCACGGGTGGGACGAGATGGTCCAATGCGTAGATCCAGCGATCGGGTACCTCATCGGGCTGGCACTTCAGGCCCAGCGAGTAAATCGCCTCCGAGCTCGACAGGCCGCCGACGAGCACTCGGCAGTTATATTTTTTTTTCTTCCCGTCCGTGACGTTATTGAACAGAAAACCGCGCCGCGCCGATTCGGCAATGCCGCCGCGAAATTGCCAGCGGACCAGCGGCTGAAGCTCTGTGTCTTTATTGATCTCGCGATCGATCCGGTAGAGTTTTTCGTTGGCATCGAGCACCGCGATAAATTCGCGTAAGTCTGCATAGGGTTTGGAAAAATTCATACAACTTTTGTCTATGCTTTTTCGTCGTCGTGTGCAAGCATTGGCGCTCCAATCGGCTTGCAAATCGGCTTACGATCCGTAACATTAAAAACTCGTTGTATGGCCCTCAAAATTTTCAACACGCTCACCAACGACAAAGAAGAATTCGTTCCGCTGGCGCCTAAAAAAGTGCGCATGTACGTCTGCGGCGTGACCGTGTATGACTCGGCGCACCTCGGGCATTGCCGATTCTTGCTGACCTTCGACGTGATCTATCGCTATCTGCTTTTCTCCGGTTTCGACGTCACCTACGCTCGCAATTTTACCGATGTGGACGACAAGATCATCAAGCGGGCCAATGACGAACAAACAACGTGCGCGGCGATCACGGACCGTTATATCGCAGAGTTTCAGCGCGACAGCGAAGCCCTGGGCTTGCTCCGACCTACGATCGAGCCGCGCGCAACGGCGCACATCGGCGAGATCATCGAGATCATCCGGCAACTCGAGCGTAAGGGGCTCGCCTATCGCGTCGATGGCGATGTGTACTACCCCGTCGGTGAATTTCCAAACTACGGCAAGCTCTCGCGCAAAAAAATCGATGAGCTGGAATCCGGCGCGCGGGTCGAAGTCGACGACAGAAAGCGGTCGCCGCTGGATTTCGCGCTTTGGAAAGCGAGCAAGCCGGGCGAGCCGACGTGGGAGAGCCCCTGGGGACCCGGCCGGCCGGGTTGGCACATCGAGTGCTCGGCGATGAGCACGAAATATCTCGACCAGCCCTTCGATATTCACGGCGGCGGGCGCGACCTTATCTTCCCGCACCACGAGAACGAGATCGCCCAATCGGAAGGCGCCTACGGCAAGGCGCTGGCGCGTTACTGGATCCACAACGGCTTTCTCAATATCAATCAGGAAAAGATGTCGAAGTCGCTCGGTAACTTTTTTACGATTTGGGAAATTCTCGCCGAGTATGACGCAGTTGCGCTGCGCCATTACTTCCTCGGGAGTCACTATCGAAGTCCCATGGATTTCTCCAAAGACGGCTTGGAGGAAGTAGGGAAGGGGGCGGACCGCATTTTTGAAACCGCGGAGCGAGCGGCGCAATTGCTGAGAGGAGCGGCGCAAGCCGCTCCCGACGCGGAGTTAATGAATGCGTTTCGCCGCGAGATGGACGATGATTTCAACACGCCGCGGGCATTGGCGCTGATCTTCGATGAAGCACGCGCGTTGAACCGGTTGTTTGACGGCAAAAAACACCAGGGGCTTGAAAATAGAGTGGCGGGGTTTCGCGCGATGTGTGATACCCTCGGCCTGTTTCAGGAGGGCTACTTCGAGCGCAAAAAGGAACGCTGGCTGAAAAAAGGAATATTGACCGTACCGGCGATTGATGGTCTGATCACGCAGCGTAATATTGCCCGCAGGGAAAAAAATTGGGCGGAGGCGGACCGGATTCGCGATGCCCTGCAGCAAAAAGGAATCGTCATTGAGGATACCCCCGGCGGAACGGTTTGGAAGGTGAAATGATTGCGCCGGGTTTCAATCTGCCTGTTGTTCTACTCATTGCCACCATTGCAGTCACGCCGGTGCAGGCTCAGGAGCAAGCGGCGCCGCGCACCGAAGCGCCCGAAATCAACCTGCGCAAAGAAGTCGGCGTGCGCGAGTTTCAGGGGCGTCAAATCAGCGGTGAAGAACGGCAGATCGGCAGGGGCGATTCGCTGTGGCGAATACTCATCGAGGAGAAAGGCGTACCCGAGCGCAAGTTTCGCAGCTACCTGGTGGTTATCCGCGGCTTAAATCCGCAGATCAGAAATCTCGACGTGTTGCGCGCCGGGGATAAGATATTTATTCCAATTCGGCTGGACGATGTCGAAGGGGTGGTGCGGCGCGCTGAAGCCGGAGCCGTCGCAGCACCTCCGGCGAGCGCGGCAGGCACGGTCAATTACCGGGTAAAAGCGGGAGAGTCGCTGTACCGAATTCTGCGCGAGCAATTCAAACTCACCGACGAACGTAAACTGGCGCAGTACACTTCGCTGGTAAAGGACCTCAACCCTCAACGCAAGCGGGATTGGGATACTCTCTACGAAGGAGAGATACTGCGTTTGCCGGCGAGCGACCGGGTCGATAGCGTCCAGAAAGATGCTGGGCCGGGGCCGGCGGTTTCATCTCAAGGCCGGGGCTCGCCCGTGGCCGGCGCGAGCCCACCCAAGCCGCAGGACGCGCCTTTGCAACCTTCCGCGGAGCAGATGATTCGTGCCGTCGCTCGGGAAAACATGGATCTCTTGGTCAGAGTCATCGAAGCGACCGGCAACGAGGTGCAGTTAAGCGGTGAGGAGGTTGTCAGGCTTCCTGAAGGAAACGTTCGCTTCGACAAGAACAACTACCCGGTGATCGTTAACCCGGCGCTGCGCCAAAAAGTGGTCGTCGATCCGGACGGCAGAATTCCGAGCTCGCTGAAGGCGAAATTGAATGACCCGAGTGTCGGTACGCCGGTTGTGCCTCTGGGTGGAGGCGTCAACGTCGGTGAGGCTGTGCGGCAACTGCTTGCCGGTATCGGCTATCAGCCATTGCCAAATGATCGGCCGGTGATTGTGCAAGAAGCCGGGGTCGCGTTCGAAGCCAAAGGGAACTGGATGGCGCTGGCGCCGGCGGTCAGCAACAAGACCCAGGAAGTTTTAGTCATCAATCTTACCGAGCAGCACAATGAAATCCCGGACTATTTGATCGCAGCCTTGGAGAAGCAGGGTCTCTATCTACGCGACGTCGCCCTGCCGAGAACGACCAAGCCTGTCGCCAGCAAGCGGGCGACAGGCCAATTGAAGAATTCGGCACCCGCAAGAGACCTGCCGAAGGACAAGCGCGAGATCGTCGACGCGTTGCTTTCAGCGTTCCGAATCCCATTCAACGCGGGCGCAAGCATTCCTGTGGAGCTGCGCGCCGGATTGCAAGTAGACACGCGTATCGATCGCGTCTTGGAATTGGATGGCAAGCGCATCGGGATATTTTTTCGGCCTGCGGATCCGGATATCCGGCGTGCCTTGCAAGAGCGTCACAACATGACAACGGCTGAATTAAATATCGACACGCTATCGTCGCGCGAACTGATCGCCCGTCTGCTGGGCTTACTGGGTGACCCCGCGGTTTACAGTGAACATCGATTTGCCGCGGCGGAAGGCGCCGCAGGCGAAAGGTTGACCTTGAAGGCGTGGGGATTTCGTCTAAATAACCGGGCCATGTTTGTAACCGACCGGCAGATCCCGCTGGCGCTGAACCGTTTCTTTTCTGAAAAAGGTTTAGAGATCGTCTATTTTCACTAGGCGTACAAACATATGGGTCCGGCGATTTGAACTAATTGAACGGTTTGAACGATTTGAACCAACAATTTAAAAGGCGCCCGTAGCTCAACTGGACAGAGCATCAGACTTCGGATCTGAGGGTTGGGGGTTCGAATCCCTCC
>CAMLCX010000181.1 GCA_946478635.1 uncultured Pseudomonadota bacterium | reverse complement strand
GGTTCGAGTCCAGGTGGGCCCACCAACTTTTTCAGCTGCAGGGTTCCCTCCTCCGACTCCTCACATCGTGCAAGTATCCCGCTCATTGGTGAGCCTGCCGAACCATTGATCGGTTCCATCTTACTGTTGCCCGATGCCTGGTCGTTTCTTCTTTACGGCGTAACAACAAAGAGGCTTAACGAGCAGGCCAGGCGCAACCGAGCCAGGTTTCCGGAAGACTTCATGTTCCAAGTGGAAATGGACGGCGTCGTTATCGACTACGCAAAAGACAAACGCATCGTTGCGATCGAAGTGCTCCATGCGAGCAAGCGAACGACGCGCAAACCTTTGGACCTCACAAATTTTGCCATCGTGAAATCTTCCGGCGCGGGTGCTGTGCGGGAAAGCGCGGAGAAATATGGCAAAAAGTCACGAGCCACCAAACGTCACCCCTCATGACCCATGGACAATGGCTAAGCAAGTTTCCGAAACCGAGTTGCGGCGGTAGGCCGTTCGAGCATTGACCGAAAGCTTAGGCCCCGTGGAAGCTTTGCGCTTTCTCGCCATGGTTTCTCGCGAACCATTTGATTATCAAGAATGGCGTCGGGAATATTTTTCGCAATACAAAGTGGATGAGTTGTTGGAAGAAGTCCGCACGCACCACACCAGCAAGGTTTCCTAAGCGTCTCTCCAGAAGAATCGACTATCTTTTGCATCGTTCCGCTCATTCCGACGTTTCGAGAATTCCCGAAACGTGGAAGCTTCCCGTCCGAGTTGCA
Source organism: uncultured Pseudomonadota bacterium (assembly GCA_946478635.1). The sequence goes on along the minus strand of CAMLCX010000181.1, from coordinate 7,951 downwards.
TTTGTCTTGAACGATTTGAACAGCCGCAGTTTTACATTGAACTTTTGAACCAGGAACCTTGAACTCCGAAAAGCGAGGTCGGGGGTCAGAGTTTAATTGAAGGAAGTTTAAGAGGATGCTATTCTCACCACCATCGAGGTGTCACGGATGAAAGCGAGACGAAGCCGCAAAGATCCTGAAATCGTAATACGGGGAGGAAAACCCGCCGCGGTTATCTTGAGCATTGATGAGTATCGAAAACTCCTCGAGCGTCTCGAAGATGTGGAAGACCTCAAGACACTGAGAGCGATGAGAAAGAAACCGCTCAAATTCCGCAAGTTTGAAGATTTCCTGAAGGACGCCGCGCGTGTATGAGGTCCTGATCGAACGGACCGCCGTGTAAAATTTTTTGCCTCACGACTACTATCTTGGAATAAGACTCTATGAAGACAACCGTCGAGCTACCGGAAAAGACGCTAAAACGTGCCAAGAGCTTGGCCGCTGCGAAGGGTCCGATTTAGCGAAAGCTCCATAGAGTTTCGACCATCGGGGCTCGCCCTTCTCTACTTCTTCGCCACGACCAATTTTGTCCTCAATGGGTGGGGCGACCCGGCGAAGAATTCCCGCACGGTGGTCAATCTATGGGCGATTGATGTCTTCGTGCCCTTTACGTAAAATGCATCATGGATCTAAACCAGATCCGGCGGCTGCTTCAGAATGGGCAATACGAAGTCAGTTTTCATGCCCAACAGGAAAGGTTGGAAGAGGATCTGGATCTAATACAGATCGAAGCGTCAATAATCGAGCATGGAGAATTGCTCGAAGAGTATCCTGACGATCCGCGAGGAGAGAGTTGCTTGGTGTTGGGTTTTGTCGGGAGTCGACCGCTCCATGCGGTTTTGGGATGGGCGACGATGAAGGGTGAAACTCAAAGAATGCTCAGGCTCATTACCGTTTACACGCCAACGGAGCCCAAGTGGAGTGATCCGAGAACCAGGGGAGGCCGGTCATGAATCGTTACGCGGATTGCACGTATTGCGGCGGAGAAGTGATCGAGCAGACTATTGAATACGACTATCGCCGTCAAAAACATCTGATGGTCGTGAGCAATGTCCCCGCCGGCGTTTGCCGCCAATGCGGCGAGAAGTATTTCAAGCCGGACATCTTGAAAAAGATGGACTCTGTATATCACGGTATTTTTGAGCGCCACGAAAAGCCCCAGCGGACCTTGACCATTCCTGGCGTTTCACTGTAACCAATCTCCACAATTGATCCTCGATTGACAATTAGTGTTCATTTCGACGTTTCGAGAATTCCCGAAACGTGGAAGGGTCGCCTGGGGGGGGTTGAGTGAGGTCTGGTCAATAACGATTTGATCGGACCCCGGACTAGATCCGGGGGATTGAACGGCTTGAACGTTTTGAACGGGCCGCAGTATTATTTATCCCTTTGCCTTTATCCTTTTATAAATCGCCCCCTTGCCCGAAACCCGCTGAATCCATTAAACTGCGAAAAATTTTGATCGAGCCTGCACAAGCAAGTTAATTGAATCGCGAAGATCCTGAAAAGAGTGGCTTACGTCATAGAATATTCGCCCGAAGCCGAGGACCATCTCAGCACTCTCACCTCGGTCGTCCGTCGCTACGATTGGATCTGCCACGCCTACTGTTTGATGGCCAATCACTATCATTTGCTCGTCGAAACCTCGAAGGCCAATCTCTCCCTCGGCATTGCGCCAGCTGAACGGGATCTACACTCAACGTTTCAACCGCCGGCACCAACGGGTCGGCCACCTGTTTCAAGGCCGGTTCAAGGCGATCCTGGTAGAAAGGGAATCCCATCTGTTGGAGCTTTGCCGCTACATCGTGCTCAATCCCGCACGGGTTAAAGGCGGCGGGCGTCCACAAACGTGGAAATGGAGCAGTTACCGCGCCACCGCTGGACTCGCTTCTGTGCCGGCGCTGCTAAATACCGACTGGATACTGGAGCAATTCGGCAAGAAGCGGTCACAAGCTCAGCGGCGGTATCGGGAATTTGTCGGGGAAGGATTAGCGAGCCGGCCCTGGGAAGAGTTGAAAGGGCAGATCTACCTGGGGAGCGAAGCATTCATAGAGAAGCATAGAGCTGGAAAAAATCGGCATAAGGAAATCCCGCGGGCACAAGTCACAGCTGGAAAGCCGTCGCTGCGGCGGATATTCGCGAACAGTGGCGAGAAAGGGGTAGCCGAGGCGTATGAACAGGGCTATCGGCTCAATGAGATCGCGGCGTATTTGGGCGTCCATTATGCAACGGTGAGCCGCCGCCTCAAGCGGATCGAGCAGGGAAGTTAGTTTTGTGATTGTCGCATTGCAAGATCCCGCTGCGGCTTGACCCCAGGGCGCAAGCGGGATTGGCTGCGTTTGGCGAACGCCTCGTCGGCGCTGTATTCGAAAGAAAGTGACGAGAAACGGTAGATGCGGCTGGCGGTATCGAGGTAAACGGCTATCGCTTTACAACTTTAACGGGATGAAGTTGTCCGTCGTCGTACAACTCGAAGAATTTTTCGCTCCGCTGTCTACCAAGGAATTCCCTGACGGCATTCAGCCAGATTTCCACCCTTTTGTCGATCGCCAGCGACTGCGACACGCGAGACCAGATGATGCTGGCCTTACAGTCGGGCGCAGCTTCGACAAAGTCTTCGTCCTGTGTCAGGAAAAGCACTTCTTCCCGCATTAGCCGAGCGATGATCTGCTTGTCATGAATACCCCGATCGGTTAGCAGGATATGTTGTGCCGCGAGACCTTCTTCTTGAAGCCGAGTATAAAATCGCAGCGGGAAGTTTTCATCCAGCAAGATGATCATGCGGATTTGACGGCGGGAGGTAGGTGCTCGGCCACGTGCGTTGCATAAGCGAGGGCGGCCATAACCTGATCCCGGGTGAGTTGATAATCCTCCTGAATATCTTCGATCTTATCCCCCGCGGCAAATCGACCGAGCACGGTTGCGATGTCGACTCTTGTACCTTTGATACAAGGTTTTCCAAAGCGAACTTCTGAGTCCATCGTTATGCCAGGATAAACTTCCATTGAAGCCTCCATATGGGTTGATTATATCCAATAGCCATGGCGAAATTCCACCCCAATGATTTAACGCAACGGCTCCTGTCAGATCAGCAACCTTTCACATAGCATTCGCGGAAACAATGACTATGGACCCCTGGCACAAACTTGCTACACCCGAGAAAAGAAGTCCGCGAAGGCAGATCGTTCGACCCGGACGAGTTCGCCATTGCTCTGGAACAGGTCGTCGCGGGGAACGCCCCGGAAGACTATCGTGACCCGGAGCACCGGAGTTTTTGAGCACGAATTGGATTTTAGAACAATTTGGCAAGAGCCGGTCACGAGCGCAGCAGCAGCTGAATAGGCATGAGGCGCGAGGCCCTTCGACCTTGCTCAGGACAAGCTACAGGCAATAGTAAGAAAAGCTCGTTCAAAACGTTAACCCGATAGCACTCGTTCAAACGTTCAACGGCAGATTTGGGAGGAACTTCCACGTTTCGGGAATTCTCGAAACGTCGAAACGGCGCGCGCATTGAAGAACTTGCCCGTTGCAATTTAGCCGCGCGTTATCTCCGGTCGGCTTCGTCCGGGCAGGCCGTGTCGTCGTAGACCTACGACTTTACAATCTCTTCATAGGGCGGTTCCGGCATTCCCTTCTTCCAAGTGGGGTCGCGGATCTCGAGGCGGTTGCCGCTGGGATCATGAAAATAGAGCTCCCGCCCGGTAAAATAGCCCTTGGCGCGGTATTCCAGCTCGACGATGGAAATCCCGTTTTCGGAAAGCGTCTTGCAAGCCTGCACGAAACCTTCGGGGCTTACCGTGAAAGAATGATGCACGCGATCTTCGACGGTGGTTTTATCCTGGGGCTTTTCCCGTTCGCATAAAAGAATGTTGTGATCGCCGACATTGAAGCAGGACATCACGTTGTTGCTCAGGCGCCCGACCGCTTTGAGGCCGAGCAGCCCGCCATAGAAATCTTCGGATTCCTTCAAGTCGTTGACGGGAATCGACCAATGAGTGACGCCTTCGATTTGGAACTTTCCCATAGCAAACCTCCTGCATGACTTACTTCAACGTTCAATGCTGACACAGCCGAAAAATAATCTCCTTCGTTCGAGAAGACAACCGGATAGCCACCAACCAATAGCCTTCAGGCAATAGAAAAGAATTGTTCGACGTCTCTACCAATAGGCAACCGCCAAGAGGCATCAGCCAACCGCAGGAATGACCGACAAGTTCCGCCTCGTTCGTCGAAAAGGTACTTCGTTCAATTTCGCGCGGTTTCAAGTTAAAGCTTCTACGCGGTAAGGCGCCATAGGCAGCGGTTCGAGAGAATATCGACCTGCCTAACGCTTGATGCCGGTTTCACGGACCACTTCATCGAGCAGCCTGTCGTCGACGAGCTGGGCGGCGTTGATCGGCCGCTCGATTTTTTGCGCCGCGCGGGCGAAGTCGAGCAGCAGTTGATATCCGTCGACGCGAATCTTGCCGTTCACGCTCAGTAACTCCACGAGCTTATCGTAAGCCAGGGCGGCGATGTCAGGGGCCATGGCGAATTCGCGGGCAATCATCTGCATCGTATCGGCGCGATTTTCGCGGATGTAACTCATCGAGCGCAACGTGGCGCGCAAAAATCGCTTGATCATCTCCGGTTGTTTTTTGATTTTGTCAACATGCGCGACCAGCGCGGTGCCAGGGACGTCCACATAGTCGCGGGTAGCGGCGATCTTGGTGAATCCTTCTTTCTCCGCGTGCAAACTGTGCGGCGCGCTCAGCATCGAGGCGGCCAGGGTGCCCGCCTTCAACGCGGCGTATCGTTCCGGCGTGCCGCCCATATTGAGCAGAATAAAATCGCGTTCGGGCGATAGCCCGTTTTGAACGATGACTTTCCGCAGCAACGTATCGACCAGCCCGCCGGGATTGAGCGAGCCGATGGATTGGCCTTTGAGCTCGGCCAGAGCGCGGTACTTCGGTTGAGCATAGAGCGCCTGATCGACGTAGGAGTTGAGGCTCATAACGACACGCAGCGGCGCGCCGGCGACGAATGCGGTCACGGCGGTGGTCGACCCGGTGCCGAAATCGGCGTCGCCGGTAAGGACGGCTTTGATATCGATGCCGCCGCGCATATAGACAGCGCTCACGTCAAGATTCTCTCTGCGAAAGAAACCGCGGCGCTGCGCCGTTTCGAGGATCGGAAAACTGGTGATGGACTTGCTCGGATAACTGACGACGACCCTGTCCGAAGCGACGATCCCTTGGCTCCGCGCTTCGGCCGTGAAGGCGAGAAGAACGAACAGCGCAAAGATAAAATACTCAATTCGAGCCAGCATACCTGGCCTCCCTCCGGTACAATCTCCTGAGCTTCGGAATAGTCGATCACAGCGAAAGCTGTCAAGCAGACGAGAGTGCCCGGTCGGACCAAGATGACTTATGGATTTCACGATCGACGGCGTCAAAATTTATCGCCTGGCGGTCGTTCAAAGCTCAAAGGTTCAAGTGTTCAAAGTCAAATTAGAACGGGAACCTTCCACGTTGCGGGAATTATCGAAACGTGGAAACGTTGGGGGCACCCGCAATCAAGGTGCTGCGTCGGAGGTCGAGCCGCTGGCCTAGCCGAGGGCAATGCGCTGCGGGAACGGAGTGAACTGACGCGCGCGATGTGCCGGCAATATGGGCATTGGGTTTTCGAAGCGAAAAAGCGGTTCGTTCTGGCAGTGCTCGATTACATGGCCACATCCAATCACATTCATGTTTTGTTAAAGACAAAGTTTTTAAACGAACTTCCATTCAGGAGACCCGATGCCTAAGAAAGAAATCGTTCAGGTGAATCTTGCGGCGGCGAATCCAAATCTCTCACCGGCCACGCGGTTTGGAAATCTGGTGTTCGTCGCCGGCCAAACCGGCCGGCACCCCATCACCGGGGAGGTCGGCGGAGACGTTCGCGAGCAGACTCGGTACGCTATCGAACGCATCAAGATGATTTTGGAAACCGCGGGGACCTCGCTCGATAATGTTCTGACGGTGCTGACGCATCTGACCAGACGTGAGGATCTTGCGGCCTACAACGAGGAGTACGCCAAGTTTTTCCCGAGCAACAAACCAGCCCGGACCACCGTGGAAGTGATGTTGAACCTCCCCGAGCTGCTTGTGGAGATAACCGTTACCGCTTGCATACCCGATTAAAATAGGCGTGAGGCAACAGGCAATAGTAAGAATCGTTCAAATCGTTCAAGCCGTTCAACCGCTTCGCTCCGTTCAAGACGTGTTCAACGACAGAATAGCAGGGGAACTTTCACGTTTCGGGAATTCTCGAAACGTGGAAATGTTCGATGCACAGCGGCGGTCGGGAAGTTTTCATTCAGCAAGGTGATCATGCGGATTTGACTGCGGGCGGAAACACTCCGACGGGAACAAATCAAGCGCATCCGAACGCCGCATCGCCAGAGCCAAGCGAAGCAATACCGCAACTTTCACCAAACACACATGCGCTTGACCACTCGTCGGTTCGACGATATAGCTCCGGACGTGCGCGATCGGGGGATCGACTTTTCGCGCCGTGGTTGCCACGGTAGTAATCGCGGTCATGATCGAGCTGCCATAAATAGCGCTGCCAGGCAGTACAAAAACAGGGAGATATCCAATGACACGCATTGCCATTCTGACGCCCGACGAAATGAATGATGAACAGCGCGCCGTGATCGACGCGTCCAAAGCCAGCGGCAGGCCGCATGGGGGGCCATTCTGGGCCTACATCCGCAATCCCAAACTGATGCAGAGCGTCCAGAACACGGGAGCCTGTATCGCCGACTGCACCCTGTCCGCCCGCGAACAGCAGATCGTCACTTTGACCGTGGCGCGTTTCTGGGGCGCGAAATACCCGTGGGCGGCTCAGTGCCGCAACGCTCTTAAAGTTGGACTCACGCAGAAAGAGATCGACGCCATCAACGCCCGCAGCGGTCTAGCGACCGATGACAAGCGCGAATTACTCGCGCATCAGATCGCCAGCGAACTGCTCGCCGACAAGGGACTGAGCGATGCCACCTATGCATCCGCCGAAGCAGCCTTTAGCACCGAAGAGCTGGTAGCGTTGGTTGCCCGGGTCGGCTCGTTCTCGATGACGTGTTGCACCGCCAACGCGTTCGATATCACGCCGCCCGCTGACGCACCCGACCGCCTTAGGGCATAAGAATCGTTCAAATCCTTCAAGCCGTTCAACGGCTGTACTCCGGGCAAGAAAAAGACGGTCGAAATCATTCAAGCCAATGAACTACCCCGCAGCAAGGTGCGGGGTATCCCAAGAACGCGCCTAAAACATGCGGGAATGACGGTCTTCGGAAAGAAATCAACTTAACGCAGCAAGCTGCGGGGAATATGACCCGTAGCGATTCATGGTTCGATCCTTCGAGCGGCCTCAGGACGGGGTCTGAGACTCATCGAAGGATGCGCTCTGTTCTCCGCCGGCCCGTTATGCCGCCTTGGGCTGGGGAATTTCCGCGGGCCAATTCTCGATGTAAACCGGCTCGGGCGGAAAACCGAGTACATTAAGATAGAGATACTCGCGCCAGGCGGGAAATTTTCGTACGTTTTCCACAGGGACGTTGAAATATTTGCGCAGGAACTCGCGGCGCGGCGGATCGAAAACCGTGCGCGGCCGGCTGTTGAGCGCCTGCCTTTCGATCTCGCCGATGCGCCGGCGAATCGGTGCTTCGCCCCAAATGTCGATCTGCTCCCAGACGTAATCGTGGATTTTCTGCAAGATCGCGTCGTGATGGCTGCGCTCTTCGGCATGAACCACGCGCTCTTCGAAATCGAGCAGCTTGGGCGTGGTGATTTGAATGCTTTGAATGCTCGCCGCGGTCACGTGGCCGTAGGGCCACAGGTTGCCGGAAAAAATGTAGCTCAAAAAATCGCGCTTCATGATCTGGTGGTGCTCG
>CAMLCX010000180.1 GCA_946478635.1 uncultured Pseudomonadota bacterium | reverse complement strand
CAGGAATCGCAGATCCGGATCATCAAGGGTCGAGCGTGGCCGACGCGACTTCGTCGCAAACCCGGTCAACTTCGCTTTGTGATAATTCTGGAAACATGGGCAGACTCAAACATTCTTTGGCCAGTTGCTCGGCGACCGGAAAATCGCCGGGCCGGTGCCCCAACTGTGTGTAGGCCGGTTGCAGATGCAACGGAATCGGATAGTGCAGACCGGTGGCAATGGCCGCGGCAGCAAGTTTTTCGCGAAGCTCGTCACGTTGCGGTGAGCGTATGACAAACTGGTGCCAAACGTGCCGCCGCCCTGGAGCCTCGCGGGGAAGCCCGACGGGAGTTTTCGACAACCGGTCTAAATAGCGTTTTGCTATGGCGATTCGAGCGTCGTTCCACGCATCGAGGTGACGAAGTTTAACGCCGAGTATGGCGCCTTGCATTTCATCCATACGGTAGTTGTAACCCAGTTCCTCATGCCGATATTTGGCGAACTGGGCGTGGTCACGCAGGTGGCGAAGCCTGGTTGCGACTTCGTCATTATCGGTCGTCAGTGCGCCCGCCTCGCCGAACGCTCCTAGGTTTTTTGTCGGATAGAAACTAAAACAGCCGATGTCTCCACAGGAGCCTGCGCGGCGTCCCTGGTATTCCGCGCCGTGCGCCTGCGCGGCGTCCTCGATCAATACGAGCCCATGTTTCTTGCAGATATCGCGCAGGGGCTCAAGATTGGCCATTTGGCCGTACAGGTGGACAGGCAGGATCGCGCGGGTTTTTGGCCCGATGGCCCGCGCAATTTTTTCAACGTCGATGGTGCAGGTGTCGGTCTCGACGTCGACAAAGACGGGTGTCGCTCCGACGTAGGAAACTGCCCATGCCGTGGCGATGAAAGTAAACGGTACCGTGATCACCTCGTCGCCGGCCTGGACCCCGCTCGCGATCATTGCAAGGTGGAGCGCGCTCGTCCCCGAATTGACGCACACGCAGTGGCGCACTCCGCAATATCGCGCGAATTCGTGTTCGAATGCCTCCACGGCTTGACCGGCGGCAAAAGTACCGTGATCGAGGGTTTTTTGAATCGCCGCGTCAATTTGATTTTTTATGGCGGCGTACTGACGCGTCAAATCTAATAAGGGCACCGGTGCAGACACGGAATTCATCATTTGTTGTTTTTGGTCACTCTGCGCAATGTCCGCGCGGGATTCCCCGCCACAATCATGTGGGGCGGAACGTCTTTGACGACAACGCTTCCCGCGCCGATCATGGCCCCTTCGCCGATTTCGACACCGCAAAGAATGACGGCTCCCGACCCAATCGATGCCGATCGTCCTACTGAGGTCGGTATGACAGTCCAGTCCGCCTCGGTTTGCAATTGGCCGCTGTCCGTCGCGGCCTTCGGATAGCGGTCGTTTATGAATACGACATGGTGCCCGACGAACACCTCATCTTCAATGACCACGCCTTCGCAGATGAAGGAATGACTCGATATCTTGCAGTTCCGTCCGATCCGGGCGCCCTTTTGTATTTCAACGAATGAACCAATCTTGGTTTTGTCTCCAATTTCACATCCGTAGAGATTGACAAAATTGTGAATTTGCACGTCTCTGCCCAACTTAACGTCGGCTGCGACTTTTTGATATCGCGATGACGTTGTTCTTTTGGTTTTACCGGGCTTCCTTTTTTCATGGGCCATGAGTGTCCTGCCACTTTTTTGCATTCTCTAATTGATGCGGGCGGCCATTTCTCCGAAGTTCATTGCATGGAGAAACGCTTATTTTCTACGCAAAAGGACGATATCAAACCAGCACCTCAGCATATCGCGCGCTGCTTCTATGATCAGGGCCGGCTTGGCGCCTGACGCTTTGCCGGTCCGGCGCGGGAAATGCTCAATTTCCTTCACTCCGATTTTGAATCCTCGAAGTTGGGCGCGAATGATTCGTTCAGCTTCACCAAAAACTCCCGAGCTAATGATTGGAATATCATAGATCGCGCGCCGCGCTAACTTGACGCTGCCGGCGTCATACGTCCGAGTCGCGAATAATATTCTCGGTAGCGCGTTGAAAAGCCAGGAGACCAACTGTCGGCGGAGCCCGTAGTGCTTATCGCGCCGCTGGGCCACGACGAGGTCATACTGGTCAGCCATGGGAAGCAATTCAAGCAGCGTAGTCATTTTCCATTGACCGTCCGCTGAATTCAGAAAAACCAGCGATTTTTGCGCCCACTGGTAGAGTTCGGAAAAAGTCACGGCGATTCCCCGGTTTTCAGAGTGGCGACGGATCTGCAAAACAGCCAGCGTCTTTTGCATGCCGCAGAGGATGTCCCAAGTACGATCCGTGGAACAATCGTCGATGACGAGAATCTCGCCGGGAAGCGATGATTGCTTCAGCGCCTCATCGGCTTCCGCGATGACCAGCGCGATGGTCGCTTCCTCGTTATAAGCGGGGATGCAGATCGCGATGCCTGGTGTGTACGGACATGACACTGCGGCATTCGAGATGGCATCCGGCCGCTCACCCGCTATTGCTTTTGCGTTTACCGCTCCCATGATCTCGATCAAAATGGCCGGTGTGTTAATCGGAACACGATCATTGGTGAACCCCCGACGCATTGTCGGAGTCCATCTATGCAAAGTTGGGTGGGCTGACTCTCTGACCGTTGTTTCGTATGCTTTCCTGGGCCGCGGTCAAAATACTCACGACTCGAAGTCCCGCTCTGCCGTCCGTAATCGGGCTGCTATGGTGCTGGATGCAGTGGCTGAAATGCTTGATCTCCCGTCCCAGAGCTTCGCTATTTTCAATTGCGGGAGCGTACATATCCCCGTTGCGATACTGCACGAGCGCGTCGTAAAGGCCTTCGATCGTCGATCGGGTAATTCCCTTGTCATAGATTTTTATTTTTTCCGTGACGAGGTTGTCATCATAAACGGCCAAACGGCGGGAGCCGCCCAACATGACCAATCGGGTCTTCATCGGGGCCAACCAATTGACATGGCAATGGCCTAAAATATTGTCAGCGAACTGCACCGTAATGTACGCCATGCTTTCTGATTTGTGACCGGCATGGGACGCTCCGATGGCCTGGACCCATTCCACTGGACGCTCGATAAGATACTCCATGATTGAAATATCGTGGGGAGCCAAGTCCCAAAGGACCGATACATCCGACTGAAAAAGGCCAAGATTAATTCGCACCGAGTCAAAGTAATAGAGTTCGCCGAGCTCGCCCCTCGTCACTACGTCTTTCAGTTTTTCAACCGCGGGATGATAGATGAAGGTGTGGTCGACCTGCAGAATGACTTTCATCTCGTCCGCAAGATCGACCAGTTCTTTCGCTTGAACGAGGTTGTCGGTAATTGGTTTTGTGACAAGAACATGCTTTTTCGCGAGCAGGGCTTCTTTGACGAGTGAATGGTGGGTGTGCACCGGTGTTGCGATGACAACCGCGTCGACCTCGGGATGGTCGATAACGTCACGAAAGTTTTGCGAGAATTGGATATGCGAATACTGGACGGCCAGTCGTCGGCAGCGATCCGGTTGGAGATCACAGCAAATGACGACCTTGCAGTCCGACGACGCGTTGAAATTCCGAACGAGATTGGGACCCCAGTAGCCTAGGCCGATGACACCTACGTTAATGTCCAAGGTATGCTTCCTTTCAACTCCGAGAAAGGTCACCTTTGGCGCTCAAGTACGGCAAAATCTCTCATCTAAGGCTCCCGATTGTATTGCGTTAGCTTCAGTTTGTATAGGCAATTTCTTGCTTGAAAGGCTGGGTTGTTCCGTATTTATTAATGATTTCACGATATTCCGGCAGGACCTTTACAAAAATGTTGGATACCCTGTCCGAGTAGACGAGCTTCCAGTCATCTTTTTCCAGTAGTAATTTGGACAGAACGGAATTGGGGTCGTGCAACACCCAGGTTATTTGGTATTTTTCTAGAATACTTTCCCAGCCGGCTTCTGCCTGGGCCACTTTAAGATACTCTTTTACGTGACCGGCCCCGTACATGTCGGTCCTGCCATCGATAAAAACTTTATAGGCCGGCCACGCGGCATAAATAATATAATCGCCGAATTCATCATTGTTGAACATGTTCCCTTTTATGCCCGCGTTCTTGATGAACTCTACGGCGGCCGTTGGTACGTACTTCGCGTTGAAGTCGTAACGAGCCACCCCGCCCGCAGCCAATGCGATCACGATGAGAACGCCAACGATGGGCCATAAAAGCCGATTTGTTGATCTATCGATTTTGCCGAGATTATCCAGGCGCTGTTTTACGAAGGCGACCAGCCGCCCGTCCAATTTTTCGAAGGCCATGCTCGCCTGGTTGAGCAAAATCGGCGCGGCTATGATGGCAAAAAGCGGCATGTGTCTCGAAGAGAAAAGCGCCATGTGGGCAAACAGGAGAATCAAAATGAATTCGATCAGGTAGAGCCTTACTCCGGACATTGCAAATATGCCCATCGTGGCGAGCAGCATGATCTCGAAAGGGATAACGCTGCTGGAATGAAAATTTGGCGAGAGATATTCGGCTATATGATCCATCAGAAACTTGTCTTGAACGACTTGGAAAGGGAACAAGAGACTCTTATAGCCATAAGGATTTATCAACGCCGCCAAGCCGCAAGCGATCATTATGATCGTGAGATAGCGCATCTTGTTAAGCGCAGGATTGGCTTCAACGGGCGGGCCAAAAAAATATACGGCGCAATTGCCGGCCCAGTAGATTCCCAGCAACATCAATCCGAGAATAAAACCACCGTGTAAATTGACCCATAGAAGCATGATCGGCGGCAAAAATTTCAAGTGGTCTTTTCCGCGGAACTGATAGCCATTCAGCAGGTGATACCAGATCACAAAAAGGACGAACGTAAAGACATGCGGGCGCGCCAGCCAATTCGAAGACGACGCCAGCACGACCAGCAGCGCAGCAACGGCTGCGAACAGGAGGTTGCTCCGCGGTTTGAGCAACAATTCAAACACGAGATAGCAGCTCAGGGAGATCATGGAAGCAAAAAAAATGACGATCCCGGTAAGTCCCGCGAGCCGATGTACGAGCGCCATGATCACTTCGGAAAGCCACTCGTGCAGGGTCCACCGGAGGGGAGGAGTCAAATACGAAAAAATATCGGTTTGTGGAATCGTGTGATTATCAATGATGAACTCGCCGGCCCGAATGTGATAGCCGGTATCGGCGTCTCCAAGGAGCCTCTCGTCGCCGCTCAAGGTTAGAAGAAAGAACACGCCCAGAAATATAATATGCGCAATTGACGGAAGTAGGTTGTTACGGTTTTGCGCGGTGGCTGCGAGTTCGGTCATGTAATAGCGCAGGGCGGCAGGCGGGCTTATTTAAAAAGCGAGGTTATTCAGTTTTCGCCGACGCCCAGGCGGCCAATAAAGGGCAGCCTCAGCGCGGGCTTGAAGAAATCGACGCCGAAATTCAATCCGAGCAGGTTCAGCTCCAATCCTTCTTCGCGCCCCATGGCGACGCCGAACACGCCCAACATGGAAAACTGATAACCCGTGCCGCTGGGCGTGCGATCGAGCAGGGATCCGTTTATCGGGTAATCCTTGCCAATCGCGTTCGCCGGTAAATCCATGCGCAACTCCGGCGCGTGCCGTCCGATATAGGCCGTGAAGGTGTTGCTGTTCGGGCCAGGCCATACCTTATATTCGTTGGCGTAGGGATAGCTCGCTACCGCTTGGAGTATTTTTGGGATCGCTTGCGCGGCCTCCTCGCCCCTAAGCTCGGCGACCAAGGTCGGCTCATTGCCGAACCAGCGGGCGTCGGGAACTCCGGGCGCCGAAAACACAGCCGAAAGCCCGCGATATAAACGCCAGCCGATCACTTGGTGTACCGTGTATTCGCTGGCATTCGCGGGCTTGGTCGCAATCCATGTGTGAACACCGAAAATGCCGCGCCAGTTAAGCGCGCGAGCGTAGTAGACTTGCACGACCGGCTCGGGAGTACTCTCCGGGCGCGGCGCGATGCCGGCGCTCGATCGGTCGGCGGTGCGAAAGTCACGGCCGAGGGGCGCCTGTCCGGAAAGCACCGTGTAGAGCGGCAGCGCGACAAAAATTAATAATAAGAGAAGCAGCATCGAGGAGCGCATGGGTCTTGGATTGAGCCCGAGTATAGCTCACGGCAGGGGCCAGCGCCAGACGAAGCTTGGCAGAGTGGGACGGAGGCCGGTTTGGCGCTTCGTTATTGAATGTTGGCTCGGTTCGAGTGATGATGCCGGGCTAGAACCGGCTTGCTCTTTGGAGATCGCCATGGATTTTCGCATCGGACATGGATTTGACGTGCACCGTTTTCAACGCGGGCGGAAGTTGATTCTCGGTGGTGTGGAGATTCCGTACAATCGCGGCCTGTCCGGCCACTCCGACGCGGACGCGGTTCTGCACGCGCTGATCAACGCTATTCTCGGCGCCCTTGGCGGCGGCGACATCGGCACCCATTTCCCGGACACTGATCCGCGCTACAAGAACGTTGCGAGCGGCGAGCTTTTAAAAGAAGCGCTGCGAATCATGCGACGCAAGCGCTTTCGGTTGGTTAACGCGGATGTTACGCTTGTCGCGCAGCTGCCCAAGCTTTCCCCGCATTACGGCAGGATGAGGAAAAGTGTGGCGAACCTCTGTCATGTCGCCGGGAGCCGTATCAATATCAAAGCGACGACGACGGAGAAGCTCGGCTGGACGGGCGCCGGTAAGGGTATGGCCGCGACTGCGGTGGTCTTGCTTAGCCGATAGCCGCAGTTTTCCACGCGCTTTGTTGACAAAGAAAAATTTCTATAATAATCAACAACTCTAATCTCAGGTGACGTCTCCTGCCAAACTAGCGCCCGAAGCGCGTGAACAAGAGATCGAAAGGTTAGCTCAAGAGCTTGGCCGTCTGATTCAGGGCGCCGAACCTGGGCAGCGCGAAGATCTCAAGGAGCTGGCGTTCGCGCTGATCCGTGAGGAGTTTATCCACAAGGCCGGCGACGACAGCGCACCGGCGGCAGGAACGAGCCCGGCCCCATTCAACCCGCTGGGTACTGGAGTTTTGATATTTGTTTTAGGGGCGGGGCTGTCGTTCATTTTTGGTCCAGTGGGTTTGGTGTTGATGGCCGGGGGAATCATTTTCGTTATTTGGGGCGCCCTGATTAGCTGGATTAAAGGATAGGCATTATGGCAGAGAAAGAGAAACGCGGCATCTGGTCTCGGCGTGATTTTTTTACCCGCCTGGGATGGGGCGGCTTCGGTATTTTCGGTGGTCTGACCCTTTTGGGTTTTCTCCGCTCGGCGTTTCCGCGCGTTTTGTTCCAGCCGCCATCGACTTTCAAAGCCGGATTGCCGGGCGACTATGCGTTAGGCGAGGTCAGCGAGAAGTACAAACAGGATCAGCGTGTCTGGATCGTGCGGGAAGAAACGGGCATCTACGCGATCTTCGCGAAGTGCACTCATCTCGGCTGTACGCCGCGTTGGCTGGCGGCGGAAAACAAGTTCAAATGCCCGTGCCATGGCAGCGGCTTTTTCAAATCGGGCCTGAATTTCGAAGGGCCGGCGCCGCGGCCGCTCGATCGCTTCAAAGTCACGGTCGGCGAGGACGGCCAGCTCGTCGTCGACAAGAGCAAGGTGTTCAAGATGGGACCCGGGGTCGAGCCTGACGAGCAATATTCCGACAGCATTCTGAAAGTTTAATGGATAAAGAACATGAGCCTTATCGACAAAATAAAAAGCGATATCGTTGAGAGCCACGTCTGGAAGTCGATCTTCCGTCACGGTTACGAGGACACGCCACGCAACCGGGTGATGATGGTGACCGCCAATGTATTCTTGCACCTCCACCCGGCCAAAGTTCGACGCCACGCCGTGAGGATGCGGTTTACCTGGTGCATGGGCGGCCTCACGTTTCTCATGTTTCTGATCACCACGGTGACCGGCGTTTATCTCATGTTTTATTATCGTCCGGTGGCGGAATATGCCTATGCGGACATGAAGTATCTCGAATTCGATATGCCTTTCGGCATGCTTATGCGTAACATGCATCGCTGGGCGGCGCATGCGATGATCGTGTTCGTTTGGCTGCATATGTTTCGTGTCTTTCTTACCGGTTCGTACAAGCCGCCGCGCGAGTTTAACTGGATCGTCGGCGTGTTGCTGCTTGTGCTCACGCTGCTATTGAGCTTTACCGGGTACCTGCTGCCCTGGGACCAGCTCGCGATCTGGGCGGTGACCGTCGGTTCCAACATGGCGCGCGCGACTCCGCTCCTGGGCTATGAAGGCCCGTTCGCCGAATTCGTCGGCGCCAATCCGATCTACGATGCCCGCGCCTTTTTGTTCGGCGGTGGCGAAATTGGTCCGCATACCTTGCTGCGCTTCTACATTCTGCACTGTATCTTCATCCCGCTCGTGGCCAGCATTTTGATGGCGGTGCATTTCTGGCGTATTCGCCGCGACGGTTTCTCCGGTCCGTCTCTATAGACAATCACGAATCGAGGAAGGCAAATGGCAGAGGCCACTAGCGAAAAAAAGCTACCCCTGGACGATAAGGTTCATACCTGGCCGCACCTGGTGCGCATGGAATTTCTTGTCGCGCTGTTCGTCACGGTGGCGCTGACCTTATGGGCTCTGACGGTCGACGCGCCCCTGGAGGAAGCGGCCAATCCAACGCGCACGCCGAACCCGTCGAAGGCGCCGTGGTATTTTCTCGGCTTGCAGGAAATGCTGGTTTATTTCGATCC
>CAMLCX010000179.1 GCA_946478635.1 uncultured Pseudomonadota bacterium | reverse complement strand
GATCTGGCAGGTCACGAAGATACCGGAGCGCTCGAGAATATCCTCCGGCAATTTGCTATGCACGGTATCCAATCGCCGGCGCAGCTCGTAGATCACCCACGGCACCCAGGAGGCCGCCGTTTCGATGAAGCCGAAGCGCAGCTTGGGAAACATTTTGGGCATGCCGCAATTCATGATGCGGAATAGCGCGCCAACGTTGAAAATCCTATACTGATTAAAAAAATCCCTGCTGCCGTCGGGATTGACCATCATAGCGACCGCCGCAGCGCTGCCGTTGGACTGATGCAGGCCGATGCAAAAATCGATCTTCTGCGCCTGCTCGTACAACGGGAAAAAGTACGGATCGGTAATCTGGCGCGTGCCTTCCAGCGGGCGCATGAAGATCCCGCAGCCGCCATTCTCCTTGGCAAACTTCAACTGGTCGAGCGCATCGGGCATGCTGAGCAGCGGCAGCGCCGCCATCCAGCGCAAGCGTCCATCGCTCTGCTTCCAGACATCGGCCAGCCAGCGATTGTAAGCGCCGCACAGGGCGACTTCCGTGTCCGGCCGCTCGGTGCACTGATCGAGAAAGATGCTCGGATATAAAACCTGAATGTCGATGCCGAGCTCATCCATGTGGCTGATTCGCGCGCGGACATCGGCGAGATCGCGCGTCGCCATGGTCGTCGTCATGTCGCGCCCGGTCTCGGCGGATTTTTTGACAAGGTCTTCCTTGCTGAACGTGAAGCGAAACAAGCCGCGGATTTTGCCGTCGATCACCCAGTGCGCCTTTTGAGTGTCGTTCTCCGGTTTGAACAACATCGGACGAAACTTGTCTTCAGAAGGCGTCAGGTATTCCCAGGTTTGCGGGCTTTCGACCACATGAGCATCCGCGTCGATCCATCCCATGGTTTACCTCCAAGGACAGTCGCGAGTCTACGCTCCCGAGTTTCGCGTTAACACGAGACCCAAGACTCAAAACTCGAGACTCGTACTTTAATGCAGCACCGCCCCGCCATTCACAAGTATGGTTTGTCCGGTCACGAAGGTGCTCAAGTCCGATAACAAATAGAGCGCTGTTCCAACCAAATCTTCGGGCTGCTCGATCCTTTTGAGGATTCGCGTCGAAGCCGAGCGCTGGTAATTCTTCAGCGCCTCTTCCGTCGCTTTTTCCTCGCTCATCGTCGCTCCCGGCGCCAAGGTATTCACCCGGATGTTGTCCGGGCCGAGCTCGCGCGCGAGCACGCGGCTGAAACCGACCACCGCAGCCTTCGAGGTAACGTAGTGCATCATCGTCAGGCCGCCGTTGAACGCCATGTTGGAGGAAATATTCACCACGCTGCCTTGCTTGCGTTGTTGCATTGCCGGGACCACCGCCCGGCTGCAAAGCCACAGTCCCTTGACGTTGACCGCCATGATCCGGTCCCACGCTTCCTCGGTGATTTCTTGCCAACTTCCCTTTTCCGCCGGCACGCTCATGAAAATCGCCGCATTGTTGACCAAACCGTCGATCTTGCCGTAGGCATCGAGGGTTTTCTCCGCCATCTCCCGACAGCTGGCGAAGTTAGCCACGTCGACCCTGGCCGCCAGCGCCTTGCCGCCGCGGTCCTTGATCGCTTTGGCGACGTCATCCGCCGCTTGGCCGTCGATATCGGCGACCACCGCGGTTCCCCCTTCGCGCGCAATACCTAAACAGTAAGCTTTGCCGATGCCATGTCCGCCGCCCGTGACGATCACCACTTTTCCGTCCAACAATCCCATCGGAGTTCCTTATTGTTTTAACGATCCTGGCTTGACTCACACTTGATCGCTGCACGGATCACGCTTCATTCAACTAGCTATCACCGCCGGCTCGGCGTTGTCAAAATCACTGCAACAACACTTTGACGTCCGCTTTAGCCACGCAGTTCCATCCATCGAGACGACAGGGCTTACGTCGTCAACCCGCGCCGAAGTTCCGCGGCCAGAAAAACGAGCAATGCGATAGGTAATAAGGGGGGCAAATAGGGA
The DNA here is from genome assembly GCA_946478635.1 of uncultured Pseudomonadota bacterium. Next base: position 6,748 of record CAMLCX010000179.1, on the reverse strand, counting down.
TAGGCAACCGAATTGATCAACGGCAGTATGCCCACGGCGATAAGAGCGAAAGAAACTAGCGGCGGCACGGCATCACCCGCCTGTTTCAAAATGAAGGCAGCAGGCACGATGAGCAATGTCAGGTCGTGGCTATGAAGATGAGGCGCGATGAGAACGCCGGCAAGCAAAATACTTATCCAATCCGTAAAAGAGATCCCGGCGGACATGTCGATCGGCCGGCTTTTAATATAGATGAGCACCACTGCTGCCAATGTAACGCTCCACCAAATGAATTCTCTCCACGGCGGCGCGAAAAAAAAGTAGGCGAGCGCGCGGAGGTTATGCATTCCCTCGGGCTGGATATGCAGAAATTCATCGCCCGCTGCCGCACGCCGCGACAGTTCCAGGTAAGCGCGCACCCCTTCGATGCCGACCGCCGCCAGCGAGACCAGCCCCAACAAAACGAGGATCACCAGGCTCAATCCAATCTCACGCCACCGTTTCTTGCCGAACAAAACCAAAAACGGCGCGACGGCGAGTTGCGGTTTGAAAACCATCAAGCTCGCCCAGGTTCCGGCTTTGCCGCGGGTTGAATCCTGCAGAGCCATGACGAAGAGCACCAGCAGCATGAGCGCGATGAAAGAAGTTTGAGCTTCGAGCAACGCATAATGGACGCCGTAATTGCACAGCGTCGAGAGCATCAACCAGTTGGTTTGCTGGCGGTTCAATCGGAGTTTTCGTACGAGAATTACGATGGCGGCCGCGAGCAAAGCCAGATTGACCATTGTCATCGTTGCGAATGCCGCGGAGAAAGACATCGAGGCCAGCGGCAGGAGCGCGACGGCAAAAAACGGCGGGTAGAAAAACGGCAGGACCCAACTGCCACGCGTCGGGTCGATGGGCTGTTGAACCAGCCGTTGCTTTTCGAGATCGTAAAGCGCCGCCCGGTCCGTTCGCATCAACACGGCGCCGGTGTACAAACTTACGAAATCGGGCTTGTACGCACTGCAAGAAGGGTTGTGATCGCGAACGATGCTCCACCAGCACGGCAGGATCACTACGCTCATGGCAAGGCCAAGCCCCAGCGCCAGAGCACCGATGCGATTGTTCCAGATTTTTGGCGAAGACATGGATGGCGAGAGCTAGCCCGGCTGTAAAGAGAAACCTCCAAATGCTCTACGCATGCCGCTTCACCCATTCGAGGATAACTTGATTGGTTTCGTCGGGCGCTTGCCAGAAAAATCCATGCGATTGATTTTTCAATACTTTCATCTCGGCGCCCGGAATACGTTCCAGCAGAACCTTTGACTGCGCAATGTGGTTGCTGCCGACGGTGTCCGCCTCACCGATCAAAACCAATGTCGGCGCTTTCACCTCGCCCAGCCGGTGCGTCCCTTCGAAATTGTGCCGCGCCATGCACAGATGGATGAACTCCGGCAGCTTGGAGTGGGTCGCCCAGGCGAGTTTGTAAAAGGCCTCGACCTTATCGCGGTGCCGGTCGCGATAGTCCTTGGTGAAGAAGGTGTCGGATTCGACGATCTCGTCGTAAATAAATTTTTCGAAGCCCATCTCCACCATGTCGAGAACCAAACGATGCGGCAAGCCGGGAATGCAGTCGGAACCCGGCCGCGCGGCGGGACCGGAGCCGCTGGCGGCCATGATCAAGCTCTTCACCCGTCCGGGAAAGTTCTGCGCCAGCGATAGTGCAATGCGCCCGCCCATGGAGTGACCGATGAGATGCGCGGCCGCGATTTTCAAGTGATCCATCAGCGCAACAATATCCAGGGCCATCTGCTCGATCGTGTAAACTTGCTGCAGCGCCGCCGACCGACCGCAGCCGCGCGGGTCGTGAAAGATAATGTTCAACGAGCTCGCCAGCGGCATCTGCGACGGCTTCCAGACTTCGCCCGAGTAGGCCGTCGATGGGACGAAGATCAGCGGTTCACCGTTGCCGTGGGATTCGTAATAAAGGTCAACGCCGGTGGGCAGCTTGACGTTGGGCATGATTGAATCTCCTGTGCTTCGTTTGGTAGACCTCAGGAAGTGTCAGTGTTACCCGAATTCTCATTAAACGACATTCGTTGAGAATGCTTAAATGCATCCAGAGAAAGATTTCTCGCCTCTCGAAATGACGGGAGGTGTCCGCCATCTGTCATCTCGAAAGAAGTGAGAGATCCTTCCTAAACCCTCATCTTGAAGCCGCCGCTTTGTAGAATCCTTCCCGCTCCAATTGGCTCACAAATCGTGTGTCGAGAAAATCGTCGGACTTGGCTTGTTTCGCTTTTGGCTCGGTCGGCTGCAATTCAGCGATAATCGTTTCCATCCCCTTCTTTGTGACATAAGGCACCGTCTCGATGTAGGCGCGCGCTTCTCCGTAGGTCGCTTCGAGTATCTCGGGATCCTTGATGCGGGCATACTTCTGGATCGCCCGGATGCCCGCCGCCTTATTAGCCTTGAGAAACAAAACGCCCTCGCTGTAGCCGCGCACGAACCGGCGCGTCATCTCTTCGTTGGCTTTGATGAAAGAACGCGTTGAGCCGATCGCCACCGAAACGTATTCGGGCCCGTCTTTGCTGAGATCGATCAGTTCGCTCAAACCCGCTTTACGCGCGCGAAAATTGGTCGGCGGCGAGAGCGCGCCGGCATCGATTTGTCCGGCCGCGATCGCGGTAAAAATATTCGGCACGTCGACCAATTGCAGCAGCTGGTATTCCTCGGGCTTGAGCCCGAATTTATTCATTACCCAAAGCGTCACGCTGTGGGTCGACGAACCGATGCGCGTGATCCCAATTTTCTTTCCCTTGAGATCATTGAAAGACTTGATCTCCGGCCGCGCCATGAAGGAAAACACCAAACGATTGGCCACGCCCGCAAGAATAACCACATCGGCGCCCTTGAGCGCCGCCGTCACGGAGTTACGGCCGTCCATGTAGGAATAATTGAGCTCGCCCGCGAGCATTACCTGGATCGCCCGGGAGGTCGACGGGATGTGCACGAGCTCGACCTCCAAGCCGTTTTTCTTGAACAGGCCCTCTTCCTGGGCCACCCAGGTTCCGCTCATGTTGCTGGCGAAAGACGTCCAGGCCACGCGTGCTTTCATCTGTGCGCTCGCAGGCGAGGAAATGAGCCCGGACAGCAAAAGGACGGCGGCAATGATGCTTTTCATTCGTACCTCGATGGGTCCCACTTTTTAGATTGATGGCTTGCCGCTCAATACCATAAAGTTCACTAGCCGGTCGAGCCGAAAGACAATTTGCGCGAAGGGCATGACTATCATACAGTCTTGCGCGTCGAGAACAGCGTAAGTTTCGCTTCGGAGGAAGGGACTATGAAACGCATTTTGTTGTTGACGATCGCGTTTTCAATGCTGCACACAACCGCCGTCGTCGCCGCCGACCGCCTGCGCATCGCTTACAGCTCCATCAGCGGCGCGTACACCGGCATTTGGGTCGCCCATGACACCGGACTCTTCGCCAAGGAAGGGTTGGAAGACCAGATTATTTTCATCCCCAGCGCCACTCAATTAGCGCAGGTCGTCGTCGCGGGCGATGTGGATATCGCTTCTTTGGGTGGCGGGCCGCTGATGGCCGCGGGACTCAGCGGCGCGGATCTCAAAGTCTTCGGCAACAACGTCAACAAGATGATCTTCTCGATCCACACCAAGCCGGAAATCAAAAGCATCGAAGAGCTGCGCGGCAAACGGATCGGCGTCACCCGGTTCGGATCGAGCACCGACGTTTCTGCGCGCTATGCGCTGCGCAAGTTCAATCTCGATCCGAACAAAGACGTGATTCTCTTGCAGCTGGGCCAGATGACGTCTATCTTCGGCGCTCTCAAATCCGGCGCCATTGAAGGCGCGCTGGTTTCTCCGCCGACGCAATTTTTATCGGAGAAAATCGGCTTTAAAGAATTGGTGAGCATCACGGACATGGACCTGGCGTACCCAAACCCGGCCATGGCCGTGTCCGGCGAGCTGATCCGCAAGAGACCCGACTTGATCGATCGCTTCATGCGCGCCTACGTGCGCGCCATCCATCGCGCCCGCAACGATCGGGAATCCACCATCAAAACACTCGCCCGATATACCACCATCACCGACCCCGTATTGCTCAGCAAGACCTATGACTTCTATATCGGCAAAGTGATCGAGCGCGCCCCCTACATCAACATGCAGGGCATGCAAAACGCGCTGGACGACCTGGCGCGCACTCTACCGGCAGCCAAAAACGCCAAGCCCGAACAATTTGTCGATTTGCGATTTCTCGACCGGCTGGAGAAAAGCGGCCTGCTGAAAGAACTCTACAAATAAACTTACCGCGGCAGAGCCGCAACCAAAGTTCGGAATATCTCCCGCAAAGACGCCAAGACCGCAAAGGTCGGAAAAAACGGGTGAAAATCATTTCGTAAGAAGCTTTATCTTTCCCCTCCGAACTTGGCGACTTTGCGCCTTAGCGAGAGCAATTCCGACTCCGCGCTTTAGGATCCCGATCATTTGCGCAGGCCGCACAAATTTTGTGCTACTGTAGTACGAAGCTCACGAAGAACTGCGAATTGTCCCAGCCGCCTTCGAATTGTTCCTTCCCCCTCGACGGGGGAAGTCTAGGATAGGGGTGAGACTCCAGACCCGAGACGCTAGACGCCGAACTGGTTAATCAATTCGGCAGCCAACACACCGCCGCGATCTCGCTCAGCTCTCGCCGCAACTTCGACCACGAAGCGCCGCCGTCATCGCTGCGGTAGAGATAACCATACCGGCTCGCCGCGAAAAGAATGGTCGGATCGTCGGAATTGGTTCCGAAGGTCCACATTGTTGAATTCGGCTCCACCGGTAGCGGCAACAGTTTCCAGCTCTTGCAGAAGTCTTCCGATTGCGCGATGGCGCCCGACGTTCCCGGTGTGAAGTCGCCGAAGCTCAAAAAAATTCTTTTCGAGTTTGCCGGATCCACCGCGATGCCGCGCAAATAATTTTCTTTTCGCGGATACTCCCAAGGCAAACATTTCTGCATATCGCGCGGCTCCCAGCTTTCGCCATTGTCCGTGCTCGCGTAGACTTCGCGGTTCGCCATGATGAAAGTAGTCTTCGGCGGGCCGGCGGTCACCGCCACATTATGAATATCGCGCCGGCCCGTCACTTCTACGATGCTCCATGTCTCGCCGCCGTCGCTGCTGTGACGGGCGCCATCGACTTCGAGACTGGCCCAAACATGGTTCGGTTCCAGCGGGTCGACGGCAATTCCAGTGAATCTCGGCGTGCCCACAGCTTCACACTCCGTCGCCACCTCCACCGGCCGCTTGTCCCAACTCCGCCCGCCGTTCTTGGAGCGAAACAGCATCGCCGGCGTCGGCGTGCCGGTGCCGGCAAACATGTTGTCGGGATTCACCGGATCGATTCCGATCGCCCATATGTAATGGGGATTGAGCGGCGAGTCGATGTAGCGCCAGTTGGCGCCGCGATCTTCGCTGCGATAGAGTCCCCGTTCGGTGCCGGCAAAAAGAATGTTGTGCTGCTTCGGATTCATCGCGATGCAACGCACCGACGCCTCATAAGCGAATCCGCGGCGCGGACCGATGCGCGCCCAGGTCTGTCCGTTATCCTCGCTGCGCATGATGCTTTGGCCGATCGTGCCAACGACAATCGTTACATCTTTCATGGTTTCCTCCTTCGTAAGACGTTCACATCCCCCTCTTACATCTCCCCCGTCGCGGGGGAGAGAAGGGAGGGGGAGGCATCCGTTCCGAGCGCTGAACTTTGAACATTGAACCTTGAACCATCCCGTCAGATGTTGACCCGATGCATATCCCGGCTGCGCGGCCCCGCGACCGCATCCGGCTGGAGAATCGCATCCAGCCGCGCTAAATCTTCTTTGCTCAACTTGATCTCCGTCGCTTTGATATTCTCTTCCAGATGATTTCGCGTCTTGTTGCTGGGGATCGGGATGATATCGTCTCCTTGCGCCATCAGCCAAGCGAGCGTGAGTTGCGCCGGCGTCACGCCCTTCTCCTTCGCCATCGCTTCGAACTGTGACAGCAGCTGCAGGTTCCGCTCAAAATTGCCGGGCTGAAACCGCGGATGATTGCTCCGGCCATCGCCTTCGCTCATTTCGTTCTGCCCATGAACGGCGCCGGCGAAAAACCCGCGCCCGAGCGGCGAATAAGCCATGAAACCCATGTTGAACTCGCGGCAGGCTTGAATGTTGCCGTTTTCCGGGTCGCGCGACCAGGGGGAATACTCCATCTGCAAGGACGCGATCGGATGCACCTTGCGCGCGCGGCGAATCGAATTGGCGCTCGCTTCCGACAAGCCGATGTAGCGGGTCAGGCCGCGTTCGACCAATCGCGCCATTGCGCCGACGGATTCCTCGACCGGAATATCGGGATCGACTCGCGACATGCAAAACAGATCGAGCGCGTCCACGCCGAGTCTTTTTACGCTCTGCTCGCAGTTTTGCGTGAGATATTCCGGCGTGCTGCCGCTGCGGCTGCCCTTCGCGTCCGGCGTGCGCGGGCTGCCGGATTTGGAATGAATGACGATCCGCTCGCGCCGGCCCTTGAGCGCCTTATTGATCAATTCATGATTGTGACCGCTGCCATAGCTCGCCGAGGTGTCGATAAAGTTGATGCCGAGATCGAACGCCCGATGCAAGGTCGCAATCGACTCGTTGTCATCCGCCGGCCCATAGGCCCCCGACATGCTCATGCAGCCGAGCGCGAGATGCGAGACTTTGAACTCAGTCGTGCCGAACTGTACGTATTCCATTCATCCCCTCCG
>CAMLCX010000178.1 GCA_946478635.1 uncultured Pseudomonadota bacterium | reverse complement strand
GTAGGGCTTGATCCGGAGCATTTCCACGATGGAATCGAGCTGTCGGCGCAGCTTAGCCCGATCCGTGATCTTCATCAGTCGCATCGGTTCTCCGGCAGCGATCTCCAGCGCTTCGTCCCGCCGATAAACCAATAGAGCCAGGGCGTGAACGACGGCCTTCATATAGCTTTTCATCACCGCTGGATTCTGTGAAACAAACTCGGATAAACAAGCCTGAGCAAAATTGCTGACGATCTCGACTTCAGGCACGGGAAAAGTTTTAAGGCCGGCGGCGAGCGCATCGGGCAGGTAAATCGGCGCGATGAAACAGGCCGCGCAGTCGCCGCTGACAACCTTTTTCCATTGTCTCCAGCGGCCGATCTCCTTGTCCTTGACGATGATCGTCTCAACATCCCGTTCGAGACCCATCTTTCTCAGCCAGAGCGTGATCGTGTGCGGCCTGCCGAGGTCGCGCACGGCCATGACCTTGCCTCGAAGTTCGTCCAGGGATGTGAAAGATGTGGGCACGACCAGTTGCAGGCCGCGGCGGACCTGCGGCGCGCAGAAGAAGGAAATCTTCTTTCCCCGCGCCGCCTCCGTGTGAAGATATTCGATATGCTCGATAATGACGTCGCACGTTTTATTGAACAGCGCGGCTTCGAAGGCATGGCGTTCTTCGATCTGGATGACTTCGACGGCGACGCCATAGTGGCCCTCGGCCATCGCCTTGATGCAGTAAATCACCGGTGTGCGGTCATTATCCCGGTAGGCAAGACGGACGGTCGGCATTTCAAATAATCTTACTCAATCAAAACGGACCGGCGGGCAGGCTCGGCCAGGAGGATAATAATTTGCCATAGCCGGCGATCGCGTATCTACATCCGAGCTTGGACAAAATCAGCCACAGCATCGCCGGATTGCTGGCGACGATCGGCATTTTCAAATCGACTTCGAGCTTGTCCAGGATCGGCAGGGGATCGAGCAGCGCGCCTTGAAAGTAGATCGCGTCGACCGCTGGGAATTGCGCCAGCGCGCTGCGCGTCATGGATTCGACGTCGGCGCTGGTAAGCTTTTGCGCGTCGGTATGAGCACGCAAGGTTTGCGGCGGATAAAATGACTCGATGCCGAAACCGGCGAGATATTCTCGATAGAGTTTCTTGAGTTGATCGTCGACCGGCGTCATCAAAAGAATCCGCCGCGCCGAAAATGCTTTGAGCGCGGCCGCGGACGACCGCAGCGCCAGCGATACGGGAACACTCAATTGAGCGGACACCTGCTCCCACATGCCGGGATTGAGCGCCTCCTTTGGCGCGCCGCTGATAATTACGCCATGCCAGCCGCATTCGGCTATGAGCGCCTGCACCTGGCCGATCAACGCATCGACCTTGCCCCGCGCGTCGTAAAGCGAGGTTTTCTCGCCGGACTCCTGGACGAAGGTGAATTCGATGTCTTTAGGAATAAACGCTCGGAAGCTATCGTGATGCGGGCTCGCCGGCGAGCTCGAGCCGATAAAACCAATCTTTGTCTGCATAATGACTTTTTTTAAAATCTCCCCTGGCCCCTCTTTTTCAAAGAGGGGAAATTGTTTCGTAGCCCGGCGATGTCCCGTATATCAAAAGCCGCATTGAGGAAAAGTCTCTTGCAAGGCGAGGATTTACTTAGGCGGTGTTTCCGAAGCGAGTACGCCGCGAACGCCCCAGTCCTCTTTCGCCACGTCGTGGAAGAGGATGTTCAGGGACTCGGGTTTGATATTGGCGACCTCCTCGAAATCCTTCGAGATACGCTTGACCAACTCGTTTTTTACCTGTGTGCTTCTGCCGGGAAACAGGTAGATGTGAACGACGGGCATGACCACCTCCTGAAATTTGATCGTTTCAGCAATATGAAACTGTCGACGGAAAGGCAACCGGAAAATCGGTTTGCGTCCTGGGTGGGTCCCGCGTTGCGCCCGCTGACATGGAACTGCCATGAGAGGGCTTGACACCCAACGCCGGTTGGGATGAATATGCCTCTATACCACTGCGGGAGACGACCATGGAAAAAACACTTGCCGGCCGGTTGGGAATTGCGGTTTCGGAACGGATTTCGTTCCTGATTAAGTCAGGAATTTTTCTTTCGGTCTGCGGCGCCACGTTGTTCGTCGCTTTGGCGGCAAGCTATCCCGCGGTTCATGACACGCTCCACAACGCGCGCCACGCGTTAGCCGTCGTTCCTTGCCACTAAAGAATTTTCTCGCTCGCTTCATTCTCGTTGCCGTCATGCTCTCTGGCTCCTCATTGCCGGCTGAGGAGCTGAATGTGCTTTTCAAAACCACGCCTCGTATAGAACTGCTGCGGCCGTTCGCCGATCCCATCGACTTATCGTTGCTGGTTACCGGCCTTGACGGTCGTCCAGTGAAGCAGGGAACGGTCGCCATCAGGCTCGAAGCGCCGCGGCCTGGGCGATTTTTTTCCACGGACATGCCGCTGGTCGAAGGTACGGTGCTGAATGAAATGCAGCTCCCTTTACGGCAGGGCCGGGCGAACTGGAAGCAGCTTTTCCCGATCCGGGGTGAATATCGCCTGATGGTGGATGTCGTTGCGGCCGACGGGTCGAAAGCAAGAAAAGTCCTGTCGTTTGCCGTGCGGGAAAATCGCCAAAAGTGGCTTGCGCTCGGTGTTTTCTCGGCGGGTTTATTTTTCCTCGGTTTCGTAGCGGGACGAATTTTTACGGGCTCGCGCGTCGGCGCTACCGCGCTGATCGCGGCGGCCGTGCTGCTCAGCGGGTCTGCGACGGTCTCCGACGCACAGCAAAATACGCCGTTCGGTTCCGCGGTTTTGGAAATCGAACCGCCGACAGTGGGAAAACCAAGCCTGGTGCGGTGGAGGTTGGCCAATGATGCCGGCGGCGACGATCGAGCAGCGCTGCTGACACTGACAATTACTCACCTGGAAAAGCAGAAGGTCGTCTTTGCTGTGGAGAAGATTGCCGTGCCCGGCGAATGGTCGATGAAATTCAATTTTCCTGACGGTGCCGAATACCGGGTAGCCGCTGTGGGCAATATCCCCGGTCGAACGCCGGCTCGAAACGAGGAGGTCATTGCCGTAACCGGCGTCGAGCCGCCGGTAGGTGCCATGGTACCGGTGCTCGCATATTTTATCGCACTGATCACCTTGGGACTCGGCGTGGGCCGGTGGAGCAAACGGCGCAATCCCGCCCCACAATAACGAGCCGCGTGCATCCCGAGAGGGCGTATGCCATACGCCCCTACGCAGATTCGCGGAGGCCGTTCTTTAAAGAATTTTCGCACTCCGTGAACTCGCCGCCTCTGTGGTGAACATTTCTTTAAGAAAAAAAGGGCATCCGTCCTATGACGAATGCCCTTTCTAAAGCGAAAGATTAAGGATTTGGCCTCTAGTTTTCCGATACGTCGATCAACACACCGTCGGGATCCGATAATTGGTGTTGACCGAAGCAGCAGCTAGCGAGCAGGTTTTGCCGCACTTCGCGTTCCGGGTTTTTTTCCGGCCGGTCTTCCGGCGACGGATTTGCGCTCGTGTATTTTTCCAGGTCAGCCTTGAACGCTTTCAAGCTTTCCACCTTAAAACCGATGTGGTCGAGAGCTGGGCGCTCGATGCCGGAACCGTAGAAGTCGGAAATCTTCCAGGGCATGACCGCGAGAGTCACTCTTCCATCCGATAGATAGTGATTGGGATCGCCGGACGGCTTTTCCAATTCCGTCAACTCGAAAACATCTCGATAAAATTCGCCGCAGAGCTCCGGCTCCACGCAGCGCAAGCCAAAGTGGCCGACGCGGCGCTTGCGCTCCTCAATTTGTTCCGTGTAAAGATCGCGGCGGTTTTCCATGTTCAGCTGGGACAGATCGAAAACGTTGCCCATCGGGTCGTGCATGCTGATACCGGCAAAGGGGCGATTGCTGGGCCGACGCAGCACCTGGATTTTGGGATATTTCTCTTTAAGCCGCGCGAAGACAACTTCGGTGTCCTGGACTTCGAAGCCGAAATGATCGAAACCCGCCTGGCGTCCCGGAGCGCGCGGGTTCAAATTCAAGCCGACATAGCCATCGCTGACGACCACGGCGCCGCCGGCGCGCTTCAAGTCGGAACGTTTCATACCCAAAACGTCGTGGTAAAAGTCGCCTTCCTGATGGGCGTTGCTGGTAACGATCGCCATGTGCCGCATTTGTGCAAACATGTGGGCCTCCGTGGTCCTGTTGAGATAGATTAACCTAATGGAATGTAGCGTGACTTGTCAACCGAATCGGGTCGGGAGTGTTGGAGTAACGGAGTAGTGGAGTGATGGGTTGCGGAATTTACCACACCCCATAACTCCAGCACTCCATTACTCCAATTTTGTCTTTCTTCTTACACGTTGACGATGACCACGCCCTTGGGTTCGAGGTAGTAGTCCAGCGCCTCGGGGCCATGCTCGCGGCCGACGCCGCTCGATTTGACGCCGCCGAAGGGCAGTTCGTCGTAACCGTAGTGAAGCGAATTGACCCACACGTTGCCGGCCTGGAGCTTATCGATGGCCTTGTTGGCGTGAAGCAGATTGCGCGTCCAGATCGATGAGCCGAGACCGAACTCCGACGAGTTCGCCTTCTCGAGCGCTTCGTCGAGTGTTTTGAAAGTATAGACCGGCAGTGCGGGACCGAAGACTTCTTCTTTGGTCATACGCGCGTCGTCGGGCACGTTGGTCATCAGCGTCGGCAGGTAGAAAAATCCTTTGTCCAAGTCGCCGCCCTTGGGGCGCTCGCCGCCGAACAGGACTTTGCCGCCGCGCGCCTTGGCGTCTTCGACTTGCTCTTCGACTTCCTGGCGCTGGGAGCCGATATGGATCGGACCCATGCGGGTTTCCTTGCTCATGCCGTTGCCGACGGTTTTCTTCTTCAAGATCTCCACCAGCGCGCCGGTGAAGTTGTCGGCAATGGATTCGTGCAGGAACAACCGTTTGACGCCGAGACACATCTGGCCGCAATTGAAATAGCGCCCGACGTCGGCCATCTTTACTGCCAAGTCGACGTTTGCGTCTTCCATGACGATCATCGGGTCGCTGCCGCCGAGCTCCAAAGTCACCCGCTTGATTTCGCGGCCGGCGACCTCCATGACGTGGCGGCCCACCGGCGTCGAGCCGGTAAAGGCAATGCGGCGGATACGCGGATTGCGCAAGAGTTCTTCGCCGACGCTCCCGCCGGGGCCGGTGACGATGTTGACCGTGCCTTTAGGCAAGGTCTTTTGCGCTTTGCCTTCGCCGAAGGTCGCCTGGGCGATGAGTTCAATAACTCTGATCGTCGCCAGGGGCGTTGTGCTCGCCGGTTTGATGATGATCGTGTTGCCGGCGGCAAGCGCCGGTCCGAGCTTGGTGCCCATCAAAGTCAGGGGAAAATTCCATGGCACGATGCCGCCGCACACGCCGATGGGTTGGCGCACGACCATGCCGTAGGCGTTTTTTTGCGGCAGGGGGACATGGGAGCCGCGCACCTTCGAAGCCAAGCCGGCGTAGAATTCCAAGCCGTGCACGAGGTGATGAATTTCCAGGCCAGCCTCGAAGAGCGTCTTGCCTTGCTCCTGGGTGAGCAGTTGGGCGATCTCGCCGCTGTTTTTCTTGATCAGTTCGGACGCGCTCAACAGGGCATTGCCGCGATCTTCCGGCGTGACGTCCGACCATGCTTTGAAAGCGTCCTCGGCGGCCTGGATCGCCTGCTGAACGTCCTTGTCGTTGCCCTGCGGCACGGTGTCCACGGTCGCGCCCGTTGCCGGGTTGCGTACTTCGGACGTGTTCTTAGTTACCGAGTCGACGGATTCGCCGCCGATAAACATTTTGGCCATCAGCTATCCTCCAAAAAATTAGGGTTCAAACCGCTCAAGCGGTTCAAGCGGTTCAAAACGTCCGAACGGAAAACGGGGAATCGGTTTATTTTCCTTTGAACTGCGCGGTGCGTTTTTCGAGATAGGCCTTGACGCCTTCCTGACCGTCCTCGCTGCCAAAGGTTTGCGCGAGCAACTCGCGTTCGAAGGCGAGTCCATCAGGCAGCGACAATTCCAAGCCTGTTTGAATGGCGCGCTTCACTTTGCCGACCGCCAGGCTGCTCTTGTTCGGCACGATGAACTGGCGCGCATAGTCCATGACCTGCTGCATGAAATTTTCTTTGTCGTAGATGTAGTGGACGAGCCCCATTTCGAGCGCTTCCTCGAAGGCGATTGTTTTGCCGGTGGCGCAAAGCTCCAGAGCGCGGGCTTTGCCGACCAGGCGCGGCAGGCGCTGGGTGCCGCCCATGCCGGGCATGACGCCCAAATTGATCTCGGCGAGACCGACACGGCCGCCTTCCTTCCTGGCGATGCGGATGTCGCAGGCCATGGCGATTTCCAGGCCGCCGCCGACGGCGTGGCCATTGATCGCGGCGAGGACAATCTTCGGCGTATTCTCCAGCCGCATCAGGACTTCATGGCCGTGCAGGGCGAAATTGTTTTTGAAGCTCAGCGGTTTGTTGGAAAGCATGTTGATGTCGGCGCCGGCGGAGAAAAATTTCTCGACTTTGCCGGTGATCACGATGGCGTGAACATTGTCGTCGAAGCGCGCTTCGAGAACGGCTGCGTCCAGCTCCTTCAGCAAATCCGTGGTGTAACTGTTAACCGGCGGGCGATTGATTTCCATTACGGCAACGCCGTTGTCGACTCGATACTCAATCATTTTCCCGTCTGCCATGATCGTTCCTCCTGCTTTGTGATCACATTTCAATTAGCTGGCATCCCCTCGCAAGTCAAGACAACCGCGGCTGCGGAAAAAGTCGAGCAAACGCCCCCAAGCGGTTGGATTCATTTTGGAACTATGGCATGAGTAAACAAATTTTCAGCCGATTTTAAGGAGGCAGAATGAAAGTCAGACCGAAGCGAAAACCGATCAAATGGCCGGACGGCGCGCGCATCGCGATTACGCCGTGCGTGGCCTTCGAGACCTGGCCCGAAGACCTCGGCGGACCGAATACGTTGCAGCAGGAAAATCGGCGCAGCTTCCCGCGAAACGCGGTCACGAAGCGAAACCTGGCGATCATCACGGACCGCGAATTCGGCGAGCGGGTGGGCATTTATCGAATGCTCGACATATTCGAGCAGGAGAAGATCCAAACGAGTTTTTTCCCCACCGGCATTACGGTTCAGAACTATCCGGAGATTTTCAAGGAAATCGCCGAGCAGGGCCATGAAGTCGGCACCGAAACCTGGATTCACGATTACAGCTACATGAAGAAGCGCGAGAAGGAGAAGAAGGACCTGCAAAAGACAGTCGACGCGGTGAAGAAGGTCGTCGGCAAGGCTCCGGTGGGCTATCTTTCCACGGGCGTGGCGCCGAGCGCAGTGACTCCGGAGATTATTTGCGAGCTGGGGTACACCTACTGGATGGATCCCCAGCATCAGGAAACGCCCTATACCCTGAAGGTCAAAGGCAAAGAATTGACGGTCCTGTCGTACTTCCAGGACTTGAACGATTACTCGAGCTATCAGCGGGCCGGGCGCACACCGCGCGATATGCTGCAAATGTGGAAAGACTGCTTCGATTGTCTCTACGAAGAGGGCGACCGGGACCCGAAGTTCATGATGTGGGGCAATCACCCGTTCGTCGGCGGCCGGCCGTTCCGCGCCCTCTTGCTGCGCGAATTTATCCGCTACGCCAAAAGCCATGGCAAGGTTTGGTTCGCCACGGCGGGGGAGATCGCCAGGTGGTTTCGCGAGAATTATCGCGACGCACAGGTCGAGGACTGGCCGAACTTCGCGCATGCGGGGCGCCAGGGAAAGGTTGCAGATCTCGCGAAACTGTAAAAATGGTAAGGGCGCAGCATGCCGCGCCACAGGGCTGAGGATTAGATTGGCAAAAAGTAAATTGCACGAGGAAGAAATCCGCAGAGGAGTGGCAGTACTGCGCCAGGCGGGGCTGGCGCTCGACGCGCCCGGGGCCGATCTTGTGTCTCGCTTGAAGGGCGAGTTTGGCAAAGGCAGGGACACCGATCTGGCGGTGATTTTCGCTCTCGGCAAAATCTTCGATGCCACGGCTCTCGAAGCGCTCGGTGAGATCGAGCGCCGGACCAACGACAAAGAGAGCCGCAAGGAGATCAAACGCGCGCTGTTTAAGCTTGGTCAGAAAGGCTTCGCCGCGCCTGAGCCAAAGATCGAGCAGACCAAACCCGCAGCTCTATTCGGGGCAGAGCGAGAGATCGAAGCCTACATGTCCGCCGTCGACGGTGGCGGCGGTCGCTTGATATGGATCGCCAAGGCGCAACCGAGCCACGGGCTGCAAGTG
The DNA here is from genome assembly GCA_946478635.1 of uncultured Pseudomonadota bacterium. The sequence continues at coordinate 592 of CAMLCX010000178.1, read as the reverse complement.
ATTCAAGCGATGCTGCACGATCGCGACGGCCTGCTGCGCTTCGGCGGCACGCATATGCGCCGCAAGGAACTGCGCAGTATGGCGGACGAGATCAAAAAGCAGCACGGCGTCGCCATGATCGCGGTGCCGTGGGAGTTTGCCGACCAGATGATCTACGAGGGCTACGAGAAGGCCAAGGCGCGCGGCCAGACCGGCCTGGAAGATTTTCATGAAGTGCGCTCGATCCTGGCCACCGGAAAGCCAAAGGAAATCGGCCATCCAATTTATGAGAAACTAAATGCCGAGCAGGCGCGCGACGGTGGTTGGCGCGAACAATCGCGCCGTCTGCTCGACGAACCCGAGCTGCGTTACTGGATTTTGACCGACGGCTGGGTGCAGGCGATGCTGCCGCAGTTGCAGGAGGCGCAGACCAGCCGCCTCGTGCTCAACCCGCTGCAAAAAGAAGAGCGCTTCAACGCTATCGTGCGCGATGCCGTCAAGAGACTTTGCTCGGGCGAAAACGGCAAAGCGTTCAAGCGACGCATGGAAGACATGGCGCTCTATTTCTTCGAAACCAACCGCCCCGATGCCGCCAACCTTTGCCTCGCCGTGG
>CAMLCX010000177.1 GCA_946478635.1 uncultured Pseudomonadota bacterium | reverse complement strand
ACATCGTCGCATCCAGACTTCGACGCACCGCTTCAGAAAATATTAAGGTGTTTGTTCGCCGTTAAATCCATGGAGAAAAGCTGCGAGTAGAAGGCGTGTTTTTTCGGCATCGCCGCCGCCCAATTCTCCTAGTAGTCTTAGCGGTCCGTCCGGGTCGATTTCTTTGGTGAGGATCGTGGTAATCATCTGATGCAAGTGCGTCTGCCCGGCGGTATCCTTTCGGAGAACCGCAGCCGCATCGAGGCCCGCAAGCCAAGCGCCTGCCCGCTCGTAGTCAAAATTACTATCGTCTAACAGGTGCGACGCTTCATCATACAGTCGCTGTTGATTGCCGGCGTCGAGGTAGCTCTTGAGGATCAAGCCTAAATCTGCCGCATCTTTACGTGGTGCCATGGTGTGCCGCTCGGACCATGCAATCACTTTTAATATGGCGAGCATTGGCAACGATACGACCAGTGTTCGCTGGCCGTCCGCGAGCATTACGTCGATAGCTGATGCCATTGCCTCGCGATAGCCGGCGACTGTCATCACTTCGTCGCCCTGTGGCGGCCATGCTATGGAACCGTCGGGCCGCTCCAATCCGCCAAATGGGATGAGGTCAATCCGGCGAACCCGTCGATGAGAAAATCTGTGGACCAATGAACCGTGGGCCTCGAAATGAGTGGACGCAAGTAACGCAGCCCGCAGAGCGGCAAAATCATCCCAGTCGGCTACGGCAAATCCCAGGTCGATATCCTCCGTAGCCCGAATCACGGGAATGTTATGGCTGTAATAGAGGAGTAGGTCCCTCGCCATCGCTCCGGCGAGAAGCGGCTTCCAAGCAGGCGCCGCAGCACGAAGATCTGCAACCAATTCCGCCAGGAATGTCAGTTCGCTCTTAGCGGCCAAATCGAGCGATGATATCACCATAGATGAGCTTGGCGGTCTCCAGACAACGCGCATCTCCGATTGCCAAAAGATCCGCGTAGATTAACGGAAGCGGGGTTAGCAATGGATCGACGTAATCGAATTTCCAGAAACGCCTGAGGATCTCAACCGTGCCTTGCGGATCGGGCCGGAGCCGCTGGTCAAGTATAAATCGAGGTTCGACCTTCTGACCGTAAAGCGTAAGTGTGCCCGGACGTAAATTTTGTGTTAGCCGCGCCGCCGCAGCCTCACCGCCTAAGACGTAGCCATATTTGCCGGGATCGAGTGTCTTATACCAATCCAACTGATCCGCGTGAAAGCGACCGAGCAACAATCTCGGTCGGAGAGTGCGCGCGTAGGCTTCTACCCACTGTTGAAGGAGCCGCTCGGGTTGGAGCAGGCGGCGCTTTCCGCCGACCTCAGCCATAAATCCTAGCTTCGGTAATTCTGCTAGCACCCAGCCAACGGTGCCATGGGCTACAGTGGCCATTTGGGCAATTTCGCGATATGGACGATCAGCCCACTCCGGATGACAAAGGAGCGGAAAGATCACCTGAAGTCCGCTTGGGTTGAACGTGCGTGTTGTCACGTTCGCTGTAATTAGTTTTTGTGGTCTTTGACCCTTCACCCATATAAGTAACGGCGGATGCTTTAGGTACGCGTTGCCCGCCGCGTCGAGAAAGGCAATACCTCGTTCCTTAAATGCGTCTGCAAGCGGCGGCGTTACGTAATTCGTCACAAGCAACGCCGGCTGTCCCAGACGCGCCAGCTGTTGTGTTACTGCTCCTAACATCGCGGGACGAATCTCACGCTTAACTTCTGCTGCGTATAAAACTTCTTGGTCGTCGTAGCGGACGCGAACGAGTGCGTCTGCCCGCGCCGCACCAAGTTGGGGCTCGAGCTGTACCACTTCCATGCCGAGACCGAGCTGTTGCGCAGTGATTATTGCGGCCTCCAGCAAATTCTGCCGATCTAGCTTGTCCATTTATTATAAGTGTCCACGAAGCATGGACAAAAGTCAATAATGTACTCATTAATAAAACCACATTAAATTGATAATTTACAAATGTTCTTAATGTCCACAAACCGTGGACACGAGAGATAAATGGACGACGCTCATCATTTAGCTCAACCGGCCCCAAGTCCTCGACACCAGACATCGTCGCATCAAGACTGCGACGCACCGCTTCAGAGATCAAGGGGGAAGGCACGAGGGTCAGGCATTTACAACTCGACTTTCTTCGTTATTGAATCGCCTCACCGGCGGAATCAAGATCGGCGTCCCGCATATCGGCGCGCAACCTCGCGTGGAAAGCCAGACGGCATTCTCGGTTTGAGTGGTTTGATGGTCTAGCGCTCACACGTTCAGACGTTCACAGTCTGTCGTGCGTTCAACCTTCACGAACGAAAGCGAAGCCGTCCTTGAGCGCGCGTTCAATTTTTGTATTCGATGACGTCGAAGCCGCGCTCCTTATCGGTCACCCACAGAAGGCCGCGGTCGTCCTTGAACACGTCGTTAGTCAGCTCCGATGATTCACAAGAAGGCGCGCTGCAGAGAGCTGACAAATTGGATCCGTGAAATTGATTTCATGCTCAGCCGCTCGTCATTGGTGATGAATAGATCCACGCGTGCCTGTGCCGCGCACGCAAGCTGGATCGCATCCGGCGGCCGAATCGTGCGATCCTTGCGAATACCCGCATAAATCCGGGCAGCTTCGATATCGAAAGGAATGATCGTCGCCCCCTGGCGCAGGGTGGCTTCGTAACGGCGCGCGAGGATCTCATTGCCGGCTTCGAGCGGTTTAACCAAAATCTCGCCCACCGTCAGCGCAGATGTGAAGAGATCGTCGCTTCTTTCGATCATGCGCGTCCGCAAGCTCGCCACCCGCTCCGATAATTCCCCCTGATCTTCCACTAAATAGATGAACAGGTTCGTGTCCCAAAAGATGCGGCTCACTCCCATTCTCCACGGACCCGGCGCACATACTCATCGGCGTCCTCGCCAACCCAGATTTCCTTGCCGAGTCCTCGAAGCGCAAGAATAGGGTCGCATTCTTTGGCGCCCTTTTTCTTCCCGGCGAATTTCTCCGCATACCAGTCCAAAAACTTCCTATATCGAGAGGGCATATTTTCTCTTTGAGGGGTGATCTTGCCGCCCCGGCGCTCGGGATGGAAATCGTCGCTCTCGCGAAAAAGCCGGCGCGTGTTCTTCCCGGTTGCGTAAAGCATCCTATACCGGCCGGGATTGGGCGGAAGGTTCGCAACGCAATGAAGGTAAGCATGCACTTGCACCCCCGCCCTCAGGGCGCCCGAGATGTTTTCTTTGCGCGCTCTCTCGACGATTTCTGAAACCGTAAAGTCCGCGCGCTTGGGATTCTCATGATGAAGCAACGCGGTCGCGATCCACACCTCGTCGGCAACCTTGAGGGATGGCTCTTTTTCTTTCATGTTTACCTTCTTATAACAATTTAACTTGGTTTACCTTATATATATTAGAAATTGTTTGTCAAACTCCGAAGTCAGACAGAATGAATGCGAATCGATGCGAATGGGAGGCGCATCGTGCTCGCCCGCGCACTCGGAATTGAATCTTTACCCTGGCCGCGCCCGGGGTCTACCTGGATGCATGAACAATCGAGCGGATGACTCACGACCACAGAACCTTAACTTTCCATCCACTTGTCTAATTCCTGGTCGCGGTTGCCTCCGTATCAGCGCGTTAATATGGAGATTTCGGGGCCTGGGATCGATTGCGCCGCGCCGATTTAGGGCTGCGCGACATTTCTTTCGAAAACCGTTCAGTATTGGACTGCAATTCCACCCCGGGCGGAGCATGATCACGCCCAACCTAATCGGAGACCGAGATACCAATTTAGTTGTGGGAAGGGAGGTGAATTATCATGGGAAAGAAACTTGTTTTGTGGTCGGGCGTAGCCCTCTTCGTTGGGGCTCTTGCCGGCTGCCAGCAGAATCCGCTTCCGCCAGCAGCGCCGCCGGCGCCGGCGCCAGCCGGACCGGCGGGGCCAGCAGGACCAGCCGGACAAGAAGGCGTGTCCGGTGCGACTGGAGCGACCGGGGCTGAGGGAGAAAAAGCCAAGCCTGGCCAAGAAGGAGCGCCCGGTGCGACTGGAGCAGCCGGAGCAGCCGGTGCAACCGGAGCGGCAGGCGCGACTGGAGCGACCGGAGCGACCGGAGCAGATGGACGAAAAAACAGATAGGGCTTGAGTTAGCTTATCTGGTTTAAGCGATTAAGGGGGAGGGACGTAACCTCCCCTTTTTTCTGTGCGTCCGAAATTAAACAGCGGGGTGAGGCTCAGGTCTTGCCCTGACACATCGGACGTTCGCAGGCTGTCGTGTGTTCAAGCTTCACGCCTCGATAATCGCTTTGGGCATTCCTCTGCTCGCTTTTCTAAAGACTTCCAAAATGACGATCGCATCCAAGCGATCCGATAGACAGTACGCCAAGACCTGCTCTTTACGAGGTGCTGGCTCATGAATGGGCTGACATCGAGCGGGCTCTTGTATCTGGTTCTAAATTGATTTCGATTACGCTCGAGAAAATCGAAGTGTTCACATAACCGCTCAGCGCCAGGCCTTCTGTTTTATTTTGCCGAGTCCAGGAGCTTTGTAACCGTGTATTTCAGCAACAGCCCTACTTCGCGCTCTTGATAAACGGCGACCAGTTCCATTCAAAGCTCGGATCCGTGTACGCTTCGGACGGCATCAATGACGTCAAACCTTTCTTGGCCAGCTCGCCTTCGAATTTTTCGCGCACCCATTTGTCTTCGTTGACGTATTCGATCGCTATTCCTTCCTGGTTACACGAAGAGTTAATCGCTGGCAGTCGACTAACAAGCTGGTGAAAATGATGCTCTAACTCAAAAGGGAAAAATGCTAAACCTGCTGAGACGTAGCGCGGTCCGACCCTTGGGTGCCTCCCGCCTTCGTTCAAAGCCGTTCCAGTCTCTTGTCTTCGGCCAAAAGATGTGGTGAACAATAAACAGCCAATTTCGGGAGAGGGAGGACGCTATGAAGGCTATCGGAATCACTGCACTGATTGCTATAATCGCGATTCCCAGCTCATCTTTCGCTTGGGGACCGCGGGGTGGCGGTGTCGTTGTTCGGCCCTTCTTCCCCGGCGCGATAGTCGGCGGCCATTTTGGGCGCGGGCCGGCTTCGTTCTTTGTTAATAGGGCGTTGTTTCCACCGTCCTTATTTTTACCGCCGGGCTACTACGGTTCTTACTACATGCCGAGCTACGCCTACCCGGCTTACGCGTATCCGCCGCCTTACCCCTACTATAATAATCAGTATTCTGTACCACCTCCTCCGAGCGTCGGAACGGCGTATGAACGCGGATACTCCGAAGGATACTCCCGAGGTTACGAGGAAGCCCTAAGGGAGGCGAGCCGCGAGCGTTACGACGAGGACACAAAACGCGGCCGGGAGCAGGGTCAGGACGACGGAAAGGGCGGAGAGTAGCATAGCTTAAAGGCTTCTCGCCGCCTCACTTCGCGCTCTTGATAAACGGCGACCAGTTCCACTCAAAACTCGGATCCGTGTACGCTTCGGACGGCATCAATGACGTCAAACCTTTTTTGGCGAGCTCGCCTTCGAATTTTTCGCGCACCCATTCATCTTCGTTGACGTACTCGATCTGATCCTTGGCGCGGTCTTCAACCTTCTCGGCATGGCCGTGGAACTGCATCGGCGGATGGAGCGCGAGATAACGCGCCGGGTCGCCGCCGGCGTTAAAGTGCTGATGGAACCATTTGTTCGGCGGCACGAAACAGCTCGCCTCGTGCCACGGCACGACGACTTTATCTTTACCTTCCTCCCACATGATCGAATAACCCTCGCCGACGGGGATCACGATGACGCGCCCCGGGCCGTGCCGGTGCGCTTTCTTGTACAAGCGCGCGTCGAAGACCGACATGTGGCAGGACATCTCCGAATCAGGAAACTGGATGTAAACGCTCCGGCCCCCGGCGCCGCGGCGGGCGTTGCTATCGAGCTTGTCCCAGGCGCGCATGTCGGGGAAGAAATTGCCGTACCAGTAGGCGCGCCGCCCCCACGACTCATCGAGATTGTTCTGCGAAACCATCTTCGCCTCGGAGTAGAAATCCATCTCATTATGGATATCCGCTCCTTCGTAGGCATTGCCGAAGACAAAATTCACATCGCGCACACCGGAGAGCGTGAGCGGCATGTAGTTGTAATGCAGCAGCCGCACCGGCTTGTCGCCCTGCATGTTGGTAAACTGGTGCGTGTAGTTATGCGGCAGGAGAAACATGCTGTGCTTTTGCCATTCGAAAGTTTTCTTGGGTCGTTTCGCGCCGGACCAGATGGTTGTGAGCCCGCGCCCTTCGACGACATAGACGATCTCGTCGAGAGCAAATTTGATCGGCGGCAGAGTCTTGCCCGGAGGAATCTCCGTCACGCGCGCCGAAGTGACGCCTTCCTGACCGACGAGTTGGATGAACGCGGAGTTGCACTCGCGCGCATCCCACCAGCCAAGCTGTAATGTGCGCAAGTCCTCGATGTAATAGCCGCGGTAGACGGGAATTCCCTGGGCCTCCATCCACTCATCATAGGTGTAATACTTGCTCCACATTCTTCGTTCGCCTAGCATGGCTTTGGACATTGTCGCTGTTCCTCCGTCAATTTCGCTGCTGAATTCATATCATCCCGGCAAACTGAAACAAGCGCAGGCTGCTGAAAAAGACTCATATGCTTCGTTGCGCTCAATCGCCTCGCGTCAACGTACCGCCGATGTACGCCTCCGCTCGTCTATTTTTCGCGCGCCTCGCCTCTGAGATCTTTTTGAGCAGCCTGCAATCCGGGTTTTTCAGTAAACTGCTATTCTAATGTCATGACTCAGAAGTCCGTAATGATTTTCTGAGTAAGGGCTTTTGAATGCCTACTTTACGGTCACGACCAGGATCGTTCCGGTCACGGTCAGCAGGGCGCCGACGATCACGCGCAGGTTTACGGCTTCCAGGTCCCGGAGAAAAATAGCCGTGAAAAGCAGTGTGAGCACAGGATTGGAACTGACCAGAGGCTCGACGATGACGACCTTGCCGTGGCTGAGCGCATAAAATACCGAAAGCATCGCCGCCGTGTTGAAAACACCGGCGGGAAAAAGCCAGGCGGCGCTCGTGCGGGTCAGCTTGAAGGCTACTTTGCCGCCGCGAATCTGTAGCAGGATAAATGAAAATACCGCCGCAGAACCGGCCGTTACCGCCGCGGCCATCACCGGAATGCCGATAAAACCCAGGCCGGTTTTCCGCAGGATCGCCGAAGCGCCAAAAGCCATGGCGCCGACGAAAGGGTAGATGACATCGAACTTGCGCCATTTTCCCTTGGCCGGTTTTGCCATCGACAAAACAATCGTGCCGCCGATGACCAGCAGCGTTCCCGCGATATTCTGCAGAACCCAGCCCTCGGCGAGAAAGATGACGGCAAAAATCGATGCAAAGATCGGCGAAGAATTGGCGATGGGCACCGATCGAGCGACGCCGATTTTCTCGATGCCGACGTAGCTCAACGTCCGGCCGATGCCGGGAGCGAAAATGCCGGCGGCGACGAAAATGAGCGCTGCCGGAGTCCATAGAGCCGAAAGCGGCGCGACGAAGGGCAGCAACAGCCAGAGCAGCGCCGCGCTCATCGATAGTGAGATGAATGACCCGGTCATGGCGTTGGACTCGACCAGGCCGCGCCGGATAAAGATATGCGCGATGGAGAAACAGAGCGCTGCCTGAAAGGAAAAATAGATCGCCACAGTTCGCCTTTACCTGGCCGTCACGACCAGGACCGTGCCCGCCACCGTTACCAGCGCGCCTAAGATAGTGCGGCCTGACAGACTTTCGATCTGGCGGAGAAAAATGCTGGTCCAAAGCAGGGTCAGCAACGGATTGCATGCGACCACCGGTTCGACTCGAACAATATGGCCGACATTGAGCGCGGCAAAAAAAGACAGGATCGCTCCGGAGTTGACCACTGCCGCGCCGAACAACCAGCGGCTGCTGTTGCGATGAAACTGCAGCGCCTTCATTCCTCCCTGAAATTGGACGATGATCAACAGCGCCACAAAGGCCGCCGCCAGGGTAACCGCGGCGGCGAGCACGGGCTGCGGGATCACCGTCAAGCCGGTTTTTCTCAGATTCGTCGAAATCCCGAAAACCACAGCGGCAAGGATGGGGTAAATGAGATCCTTCTTCCGCCAATTGCGATCTGCGGACTTGCCGGAGGACAAAATGACCACGCCGAGAATCACCAGGCAGGTGCCGACGATGTTTTGAAACACCCACCGTTCGCCCAATAGCAAAACCGCCAGGATAGAGGAGAAAATCGGCGAAGTATTGACGATTGACGCCGCGCGCGCGACGCCGATCCGTTCCATGCCGATATAGCCGAGCGTCTGACCGATGGCGGGCGCAAAAACGCCGCCCGCAATAAAATAACCGATGCCCGGATTGCGCAAGGCGGAAAGCGGAACAAAAACGACCAGCAGCAACCAGAAGATGACGACGCTCGTGCCGAGGGAAATCACCGAGCCGGTGAGGGCATTGGAATTCACCAAACCGCGCCGGACGAATATATGGGTAATCGAGAATAGCAGCGCGGATTGAAAGGAAAAGTATTCAGCCATGATCGTCGTTGACAACAAAAAGGGCCGCTTCGTCGCGGCCCTTTTATGGCGAAACTATACCGATTGTCGTTACCACCAGTTGCGCCCAGGATCGCCACTGTCTAGCAGGCTACTGAAAAGAGGTTTGGGAATGCTTCGAGGGCCTCATGCTTCGACAAGCTCAGCAGAACGGAAAATCCTCAAGGATTTCAAACCCCACTCCGTTCGTCCTGAGTCCCGTCGAAGGACTCCGAAAAGGTTTTTTCAATACCTGCTAGTGTAGTGTCTCACGCTGTTGGTGCTTTATCCGGCGTATAGTCTCCGCCAAG
>CAMLCX010000176.1 GCA_946478635.1 uncultured Pseudomonadota bacterium | reverse complement strand
TCCTTCAGATACTCCTTGTAGGCGGTGATCGCCGTGTTGGTATCTCCCAACTCTTCGGCGCAGCGCGCTTTGCCAAGTATGGCGCGACTTTGCAGCGGGCCGGATATATTTTGCGCTTCGCTGTAGTGCTGAATCGCCGTCTGGCACTGCTTCCTCTGTTCTTCGGCCGTGGCCAACGTGACCAAGGCGATCTGGCGGTAAAAACTGTTGGGGCTGGTCGCCACCACCGTGCGTTGGGCTTCGGTCATCGCCTTTTCGGTATCGTTCATGGCCAGATAACTGTTCGCTAGATAAAGATGCCCCAGGGCCGCGTAACGGGACCAGCGGTAGCCTGTTACCACTTCGAGCGCTGCAATGGCCTCTCGATACTTTTCGCCCTGGTACAACGTCATGGCCTTGCTGAATTCCTGCGACGCGGCGAAGTTTTGCCGTTCTTTGAAGAGCTGCCAGCCCCAAATGATTGCCGCGATTACAAGCACGGCCGCGAGCGCGGCGAACACTACCTTTTGGTGATGATTGAAATAGTCTAGCGCATTTTCGGACGCGACTTGAAACCAGTCCGGCTGGCGCAACTCTTTTCTGCTTATTTTTCTGCCCGCGGTGGCCATCGGTTAGTTTACCGGTTCAATGAACGTTCCAGCCGCAGAGGATGCGACAGTAAATACGGTGAGAATCAAAATCGGCTATTGTTTGTACTTGAAGTCGTCCGGACCCATTTTTTCGAGAATCTCCGCCCATTTCTCCTTGGAAACGTTAGAGACGTTCTCCACCGGCCGTTCGTTGCTGTCTTCGTTTTGTTGCAACATGCTTGACGCCTCAAGCACGGCCTTGGCGACATAGATCGGACTTTTGGTGCGTAACGCCAAAGCGATGGCATCGCTCGGCCGCGAATCGATGATCATCTGGCGCCCGCTGACAATCAGATTCACGGAGGCGTAATAAGTATTTTCCTTGAGTTCGGTGATTTCCACGGACTCCACGGAACAACCGACTTCGCCAAGAATCGTTTTAAGGAGATCATGCGTCATCGGCCGCGCCATTTTGATTCCCTCGATCTCGGTTGCCATGGCAGTGGCTTCCAACAGCCCGATCCAGATCGGCAGATTGAGCTTATTTTCGGTATCCTTGAGGATCACGATGGGCGTCTTCGTCACGGGGTCAAGCGTCAACCCCCCCACCGACATTTGGATGGTGTCGTCTTTCTTAGTCATGCCCTGTCCCTTTCTGGCTGGGAATTCATATCACCTTATCCGACAAAACCTCGCCGACCAACGAGGTCGCGGTCGCGCCGGTAATTCGTACCGGTATGAGCCGGCCGCTGAGGCTCTCTGAGCCGACCACGTTGACGATCCGGTTGCTCCGCGTCCGCCCCATCACTTGCCCGGTTCTTAACCGTGACGGCCCATCGACCAGTATCACTTCGACGTTGCCCAGGCACCGGCGGTTTTTAGTGAGCGAAATCTCTCTTTGCAGCGCCTGCACTTTACTTAGACGCGCCTTTTTTACGTTTTGTGGAACATCATCTGCATAAAGCTTAGCTGAGACGGTTTGCGGACGCGGCGAATATACGAACGAGAAGATTTCATCATACTCCAGCTGTTCCAGCAATTCTAGAGTTTCGGCAAATTCCGCGTCGGTTTCGCCGGGAAATCCGACGATGATGTCGGTGCTGAGAGCCACTGTTGGGCAGCGCTCGCGCAGGCGCATGATTCGGTCCAGATATTCCCGGCGCGTGTAGCCGCGCCGCATCCGTGCAAGCACGGTATCCGACCCGGACTGTACAGGCAGATGAAGATGCTCGCAGAGCTTTGCCAATTTGGCGAAGGCTTCAGTAAGCTCGGGCGAAAGATCCTGCGGATGGGAGGTGGTAAAACGAATGCGTTCCAAGCCGTCGACCGCGTCGACCCGGCCAAGCAACTCCGCGAAACTCAATTCGCCCGGCGTGAGTTTGCCGTAGGAGTTGACGTTTTGCCCCAGGAGCATGATCTCGATCACACCGTTGGCCGCCAGCGCTTCAACTTCGGGGATGATCCTGGCGCTCGGCCGGCTAAGCTCGCGCCCGCGCACATGGGGAACGATACAAAAACTGCAAACCTTGTTGCAGCCCTGCATAATCGTCACGAATGCCTTGACGCCGTGGACGCGCGTCGTCCCGTCCGGGTCTTCCATGTAGGCGGGATCACGGTAAAATGCCGTCTCCACCGGCCGGGCTTGGTCCGCTTCCACTTGCTCGACCAGTTCGGGAAGTTTGTGGATATTATGCGTGCCGAACACGAGATCGAGATGCGGCACGCGCTTTAACAAACTTTCGCCTTCCTGTTGGGCCACGCAGCCGCCGACGCCGATGATCACGCCCTCACGAAACTGTTTAAACTCCTTCCAGCGGCCCAGCGCGCTGTAGACTTTCTGTTCGGCCTTGTCCCGCACGCTGCAGGTATTGAGCAGGATCAAATCGGCGGCGTCGATGCGGTCGGTCTGGTCATAACCCCGCCGCGCCATGACCTGCACGATCTTATCGGAATCGTACTGATTCATCTGGCAGCCGTAGGTTTGAATGTATAATTTTTTGCTCATGGCACGATCAGATCGACAATCTTGTAGAGCTGGGTGATGCTGCGGCACTCTTCGGCGACGTGGCAATACGGCGCGTAGCGCGGCATCTCGCTGTCGCCGATACCCCAGGTCATGCGGCTCTCGGGATTGAGCCAGATCAATTGTTTGGCCTTTTGCTGGATCTCGCGCAGCACCCAATCACTGGGGCGGTTGTAGTTGTTGCGGCCGTCGCCGATGATCAGCACGGTGGTTTTGCTGTTCACCGCCGGAAAAAAGTTTCGGTGAAATTGCTCGAAGGCGCGGCCGAAGTTGGAATGGGAAAACACGTCGATCACGTCGCCCTTGAGCGCCGCTTCCACGGCGGTCTGAATGTCATGCTCTTCGAAGAGCTTGGTCACTTCACCGATTTCCGCGACAAAGACGAAGCTCCGCACCTTCGAATACAGGTCCTGAATTGAATAAACGAACTGCAACATAAAGCGGGAGGCGTTCAGCACCGAGTCGGAAATGTCGCACAGCACCATCACCTGCGGTTTGGTTTTCTTGCGCCGGTCGAGTTGGATGTTGAACGGCACGCCGCCGAATTGCAGGTTTTTGCGCAACGTCTTTTTAACATCGAAGCGGCCGCGCGCGGCTTTTTTGCGGCGCACCGAGAGCCGATTCTTCAGCCGCTGCGCCAGGCGCGCCACCGCGTCGTTCATGCGCCGAATATCGTCTTCGGTATAAAAAGCGAAGCTCTTGTCCGCCAGCGTGCCGCGCTGTGATGCATCCCGGGGCTCCAGCCCCTTTTTGCGTTGCTCTTGCTGGATGATCTCGCGCAGCAGCCGGTTCAAGTCGCGCATGCGCTCGTCGAGATAGCGCAGCACGTTTTGCAAATCTTCGCCCTTCTCGCCGAGCATTTGCAGCATGCCTTTGAAACGCTCGATTTCGCTTTGTACGCGGTCGAGATGGAGACGAGCCGCCATGCGGGTGTAGGGGGTGAGACGAAAACTGTCCGGCGTGCCCTGCTCCATTTCCTGGCGCATGGCGTCGCGCAGCTGTCGTTCGAGCTCGCCGCGGTCGTTATTGAGCAAGGCTCGAGTCAACTCGGACAAGTCCCCTTCCATTTTTTTGACGAGCCGCTGCATCTGTTCGAGCATCTCTTGAAACTGCTCCGGTGACAGGCCAAGCTCGTCCATGATGCGGCGGTCGATGGCGTCGAGGGCCTGGCCGATTCCGAGGAAGAAATAGTTGAACAATTCCTCAAACGGCTTCACATCGCTGGAGCGTTTTACCAGCGTCGTGCGCAGCGCGTTGCGAAACAGCAGCGGATCTTGGACACCGATCAATTCCAGGGCGCGAAACGTATCCATGCTCTCCGAGAGCGACACGCGGATGCCGTTGCGCCTCAAAACTGCAGCAAATTCGACGATACGATCTTCCATGGACGGATCCGCCACGGGGCGATTTAGTGGAGATGGTCCTTGTCGTCGCCGGCAGTCGAGGCCGGCCGATGGGCGTGCTTTTCAGCGAGGTAAGCCTTGAGTTCGTTATGCGCTTTGCGAACATCGGCTTCGTATTTCATCAGCGTTGAAAGCGTCTCTTGCACCAGCGCTTCATCGAGTTGCTTGATATTGAGCAAGGTGAGAGCGCGCACCCAGTCGAGGGTTTCGCTGATGCTGGGCGTTTTCTTCAGATCCAGCTTGCGCACCCGGTGCAGCAACCGAACGACTTCCTCGGCCAACTGGTGGCCGACGCCGGGGACCTTGAGCTTGATGATTTGCATCTCGCGCTCGGATTCAGGGAAATCGATGTAAAGATGCAGGCAGCGGCGCTTGAGCGCGTCGGACATCTCCCGGCTGTTATTGCTGGTCAGAATCACCAGCGGAACATGCTTTGCCTTGAGCGTGCCGATCTCCGGCACCGAGATTTGAAAATCGCTCAGCACTTCCAACAAAAAGGCTTCGAATTCCGCGTCGGCTTTGTCGATCTCGTCGATCAGCAGCACGCAGCGCTGCTCGGACAACAACGCTTTGAGCAACGGCCGCGGCAGCAGGAAGCGATCGGAAAAGAAGACGCCATCTTGCTTGGCGACACAATCGACGGCCTGTTGGAGAGTCTGCGAGCCTTGCAGAATGTCGCCGATTTTTTCCTTCAGGATCTGCGTGTATAAAAGCTGCTTGGCATACTCCCACTCGTAAAGCGCCTTGGCTTCGTCGAGTCCCTCGTAGCACTGCAAACGGATCAGCTCCATGCCGAGCGCGTCGGCGAGCACTTTGCCCAGTTCCGTTTTGCCGACACCGGCCGGCCCTTCGACCAGAATCGGTTTTTGCATTGTCGTGCCGAGATACACCACGGTCGCGACACTCTTGTTGCAGAGATACTTTTGCGCGCCGAAACCCGCAATCACGTCGTCTACGGATTGAAACATGGTCGCCCTTTCCAATTTTTCGAGGCTAACATAATCGTTCCGTGACGACAATCAAGGGAGCCGCCAAGTTTGCAGAAGCGCAGGGCATTCTGTACATCTTGAAGCGTGTGCACGCTGGCCATTTATTTCCGCATGCTCCCCGATTATCCCTTGCTGGTCGCCGCCAACCGCGACGAACAATATGACCGCCCGTCGGCGCCTCCCAGCCTATTAGAAAACGGGCCAAAGATGATCGCGGGACGAGATCTGCGCGCGGGCGGCACATGGCTGGGAGTCAATGAGCATGGCCTGCTCGCGGCGATGCTGAACCGCCGGGTCAATAGTCAAAACATTTCATTCGCGGACGCGCGCTCGCGCGGCTGGCTCTGCCTGGACTTGCTGGCGAACCGCTCCGCCGCCGAAGCGGAAATCTTCATTCGCGCGCATCGAGTTCCGTATAATCCGTTCACCGCCCTGGTTGCGGATAGAAACAGCGCGATTGTGTCCTACAACGCCGGGACGGAAATCCTGATTCAAAAGTTACAACCCGGACTGCATGTCTTTAGCAGCGCAGCGGAATTCGATCTTCACTCAGCCAAAGCGGATCGCGCGTATTCGCTGTTCGGAGAGCTCGTTGAAAAGTTGCGCCGCGCTGGTAATAACGTTCCCGACGCGCCCGCGGCACTGCACTCGGCGCTGCGGGATCATTCGCTGCCGCCAGGTTCCAATGACGCGGGCGAAGCCATTTGTGTGCACCGTGACAATTCCGGCACGGTTTCATCAAGCATCGTTGTCTTGACCGCGAGCGAGTCTCGCTTCAAATACTTTCATTGCGCGGGCGCGCCGTGCCGGAACTCCTTCGGCGCACCGCTTGAGCTTGAGGTCGGGTGAACGAAAACACAAAACCGCGACAGGCTTCGACGGTCATCCTGCTGCGCGAGACCGAGGTCCAAGGTCTTGAAGTGTTTCTGACCCGGCGTCCCGAGGCCATGCCGTTTTTGGGCGGCATGTACTGTTTCCCCGGCGGCGCCGTGACCCAAGACGATTGTTCGCCCCGCATGCTCGAACGCTGTCGCGGTTTGACTCTGGAGCAGGCGCGCAAAATCGTGGGCGCGCACTTTAGCCCACGCCAAGCGGCCGGCTTCTGGGCGGCCGCGGTTCGCGAGCTCTTCGAAGAGACTGGAATATTGCTCGCGAGGCACGCCGCCGGCACGCAGGTTTTGACTGGAGCGGCCTATGAAAACCACCGCGCGTTACTCGACAAATCGGTGAGTTTTATTCGCCTGCTCCAGCGCGAAAATCTTTATTCCGACCTATCGAGTCTCGGCTATTTCTCTCATTGGCAGACGCCGGTGCAAAATCCAATGCGCTTCGATACGCGATTTTTTGTCGCCGCCTTGCCGGAGAATCAAACAGCACTGGAAACGTCGGCAGAAGTTACCCACAGCATTTGGCTTTCGCCGGAGCAGGCCATGCTGCGCCATTCCAGGGGCGGGCTACCGATGATATTTCCAACCTTTGCCTCGCTCAGAACTCTGGCCGATTTCGAAAGCGTCCGAAGCGTGATGAAGGAGTTTAGCCGCGCTCCGTAACGCTGCTTTCCAGCCATCGCCGCAAGCGGATCGAACAATTTCCTCGCACCGCCCTGTTTGATTGAAAAGGAATGGACGGTCGTTTACCTTAGGATACTCTCACGCCTGTATTCTCGCCCTGAAAAGTTTCGGTCGCGGCAGACGTAAAAAGGACAAACGTGTTTCATTCACCACGCGGACGCTTCACTGATCTGTATTACGGTTGGCGCATGATCGCGGTGGGTTCGGTTCTGCGCATTTTAGGCGGCGGATTATATTTCTACGGCTTTTCGGTATTCTTCCTGCCCTTGAGTCAGGATCTCGGTCTCAGTCGCGCCGCCACATCTTTGGTCTTCTCGCTGGCTCGCGCCCAGGGCGCCTTCGAAGCTCCCATTGCGGGCTATTTCATGGACCGCCACGGGCCGCGACCGCTCATGATCCTTGCCATCATGATGACCGGTGTGGGCCACATGTTATTAGCCGGCGTGAACAGTTATGTCGCGCTCTTGCTGGTTTATATGGGCGTTGTATCCCTGTCCTTTCATGCCGGTTTCATGGATGCGCCCATGCTGATCGCCAACACCTGGTTCATTCGCAAGCGAACCATGGCCATGGCGATCATCAGCGGCTCCATCGGCATCGGCGGATTCATTTTTACTCCGATATTGTCGGCGGCGGTCCATAGCTTCGGATGGCGCGAGACGGCTTTTGGCTGCGGAGTTCTCTTCATACTGCTCGGCTTACCGTTGAGTCTATTCGTGCGGCGCTCACCGGAGAGCATGGGACTTCTTCCCGACGGCGAGCCGCCGACATTGGGGCATGACAACATCGGCGGCACGCGAACGCAATCGCCGGAAGCGGTGGATTTCACCCTGCGGCAAGCCTTGCGCACCCCGGCGTTTTGGTTCTTAACAGCGGCTACGGCGATTCGGGTCATCGTTCTCAGCGCGCTCAATGTGCACTATGTCGCTTTGATGGTTTGGAAGGGTATGACACCGCAGCGCGCTGCCTTCTTTTTGGCGACACAGGCTCTTATGGCTGTCCCCTCTCATCTGCTCTTCGGTTGGATCGGTGATCGACTCAACAAACCGAAACTCATGGCGACCTGCATGCTGCTCGCCATGACCTCGATGTTTATCCTCGCTTACGTTCACGCGGAATGGGCGATACTGATGTTTATTGCGTTGTTCAGCGTCGTCGAATCAACGTTCCCGGTCAATTGGTCGACCGTCGGCGAGTACTTCGGGCGCAAAAACTTTGCGAAAATTCGCGGCTCGATGAGCTTTGTCTCGACTTGGGGCAGCGTAATCGGCCCGGTTATTGCGGGCGCGATTTACGATTACACGTTGAGTTACCGGATGATGATCTGGTCGTCAGCGGCCTTGCTGCTTGTCGCAAGCGTGTTTTACGCAGTAGTCAAAAAACCGGCGCTGACTGCGGCCGGCGCTTAGCCGCGGACAGACCCAATTATCTATCGGTTCAGATTTGCCAAAGTTTGCTATAGCCAAACGCGACCACCTGATCGAAAGGAACTGGTCGGGAGAGATGGCCGACCGATTGCGCGAAGCGGTTCATCTTAGCCACCGCTTCTTCGCTGATCACCGGATCATAGAATTCGACGTCGCGCGCGACGACGTTTGCGATGAGCGCTGCCGCATCGGGCGGGAACTTTCGCTTGCCGACATCTTGGGCCAATGAAGGATCGGCGCGCAGTGCCTTTTGCGCTTTTACGATGGCGCGTACCGCGGCCGCGACTGTTTCAGGCGCGCTGTCGATAAAACTTTCCGCGACAGCCATTCCAGCGAAGGTAAAGAAGCGAACTTCCGCCGGATCGTCGCCGCGGCGCACGTCGATCAATACCTTCCCTGCCCCGCGGCTGACGGCAGTTTCGGCGCCCATGGCGTTGGCCCAAAAACCGTCGATCAGCCCCGCTTCGAGCGCCCGAGCGGCAAACACACCGAACGACACATCGCGCGATTTCGCGCCGGGCAATTCGATGATTTGCAAATCGCGGGCAGGATCGATGCCCGCCTCACTCAACATTTTTTTGAGCGCCAGGTCGGGTCCCTCTGCGGCAGTCAGGCGAAGTCCGCGCACGGCATGGAGGTCGCCGCGTTTGGCTGGAAGATCCGCGCGCACGGTCAGCAGCCACGGCGTGCCTTGGGATAGGGCCACGGCGATTTTCACGCCTTTCCAGTCGGGAAACTCGGTGAGAACATCGTGCACCGAACCGGCGATCATGGCATCGGCGCCGCCGGCGCGCAGCGCCTTGGTTGCCCCCAGCATGGCGGCGAGCTCGACGCGCACATCCAGGCCTTCGGCTTTGAAGAAGCCCAGCTCATCGGCTGCCAGAGC
>CAMLCX010000175.1 GCA_946478635.1 uncultured Pseudomonadota bacterium | reverse complement strand
GGACTACAAAAGAAGAGCCACGTCATCAATCCCAAGGAGAAAAAAATCGTCGCCTATCACGAGTCCGGTCACGCTCTCGTGGCCGAGCTCGTGCCCGGAGCGGACCCCGTTTCCAAGATTTCCATAATTCCCCGTGGTATCGCGGCCCTGGGTTACACGACGCAATTGCCGACTGAAGACCGTTATCTCATGACCCGTTCCGAGCTCCTCGCGCGCATCGATGTTCTTTTGGGTGGGAGAGTCGCGGAAGAGATCGTCTTTGGCGATATCTCAACCGGGGCGCAGAATGATTTGCAGCGAGCCACCGAGATTGCCCGAACCATGGTTACTCAATTCGGCATGAGTGAGAAGCTCGGTTTGGCCGCCCTCGAAGGACCTCGGAAAGCGACGTTTTTGATGGTGCCGACCCAGAGCCCCAGAGAGTACAGCGAAGAAACCGCGCGCCTGATCGATGGCGAGGTCAAACAAATATTGTCGGAAGCCTATACAAAGGCGCGTGACATCCTGGTGGCGCAGCGCGCCGCGCTTGACGAGTTGGCAAAGCTGTTGCTGGATAAAGAAGTCGTTGACCGACTGGCCTTGCAGGCGATTCTAAAAGTGCGGAACATCGATAGTGTCAAAGACAAAAAGCGCGCCGCGGAAAGCCATGGGAGCGAGAGTCATGAGGGGGAGCGGTGAGCGCGATTAGTCAAAGAATTTGTGATGTCCGCCGAGCCTCAATAGAAGCAAAGATCGGCAAAGAGGAAGCAAGGTCATGAAGAACGAAACGAAGCGCGGTGAACCATTCGATGAGCGCGCCAATGAAGATAGCTACTTTGCCGTGCAGGAACATCAACTCATCGAACAGATGAAGACCGAGCATCAGAAGACAGAGTCGGCCAAACGGCAGGCGCTGATGGCGATTTGTCCAAAGTGCTCGGGACAATTCGCGAAATATACGGTTAAGGGCTTTGTTGTCGAGCGCTGTGAAAATTGCGAAGGGATCTGGCTCAACAAGGGCGATCTCGCCGAGATCTTGCGCCGCCAAGCTGCGGGACCGCTGGGAGCTTTTATCGAGCGCTGTTTTGCCAAAGTTGAAATCGTCAAGAAAAGTTAGCCCGACCACGCCGATTGACAAGCACAGCCCGCATCGTGCGCGGTCAAGACCGATTCGGAAGCCAGAAGACGCGGGAGAATTGAATGGGTTCTAGCAAGGATTGGGCGGCATGGTGGCGCCGCTTTCTCGATCTGCCCCAAGACAAGTCGCATCAGGTCGAGGATATTTTGCGGCAGCGGTATGTCGAAGAGATGCAGCAGCGCGAACGGTTTAGACAACATGCCGAGAAGATGCACTATCCGCAGTTTCGCGCAAAACTGCTCCAAATATCGAGTGAAAAGAATATTCATGGCGAACGGATTGCCGAACAGATCCGGGCGCTTGGCGGCGAGTTGCCCAACCTGCCTGAGCTTCGCGCCACAGACGAAAACAGCTGGCAACAATTGATGACGGCTCTGGACGAAGAAAATCGCAGCGCCGATCATTTAACCGAACAATTGCGGGGTATCGAATCCGATTACCCCGAGGTCACAAAATTCCTTCAGCAAATTTCTGCAGAGCAAAAGCAGCATCGCGCCGACATCAGGCACATGCTGATGCGCAGTGATCCGTTCGCTTTTTCGCTTGCCTAGATTTCCCCGGGCTGTATGGGCATCGTCGCGGCCAATCAGAGCCGAGATAATTTTTAAGTCTGTCCAATTTTGGACAGAACTCGCGTTCGATCCGGAGTAGGTTTGCCGCAAAAGAATGGGGTAGACCATGGCCGCATACCAGCGCCGAGCCGAGCAGGCACGCAGTGACCTCACAACGAATTATTTTCTCCCGGAGAGCAATATGGACGCGCTATCTGTAGAGATTCACCAAAATGGATTGGCGCAGGCCGCGCCCGCTGACCCTAGGTCGCGGCCCGGCGCAGGTCTCCTCGCGGAGGAAGCGATTTACGGCCGGGCCAGCCACGCCGCGCGACAGCCGGAAGCAGCATTAATGTGCGCTGTCCTTAGAGATGCGGTGGAGTCCTTTCAGAACCAGCATGTCTCCTCCACATGCCGCAACAAGCGTTTGGGCAAGGAAGCAGAGGAGTGGTTGTTTAGCGATGACTCCGATTGGGTCTTCTCCTTCCTCTCCATTTGCGCCGCGCTCGATCTATGCCCGCAGTACATCCGGCAGGGAATCAAAGGGTGGCGCAAACGCGGACAGGAGCCGGCGCAAAAGCAACAGGCCAACGTCATGCGTATGGCTGCGCGTAGTGGCCGATAGGGGAAAGGCGCTATTCCCGGTCGGCCCTTGGGGTGTTGCAGCAGCGCCGTCGCGCCACTTGGAGAAAGAGCAACACACAATCTTTGGAATGGTCTAATTTTGGACTGCAAATGCATCTGAGTCGGGGTAACTTTGAGAAAAAAGACAGGCTCCACCCCATCATCACGATGGGTAACGCCTTGTTAGGAGGAGAGCCTTTTGATGTCAAGTAAGATACTGGTTGTCGATGATTGTTATGATTTGCGCGAGATGCTCGAAAAGGTTCTTACGGCACGAGGATGGGATCCCATCTTTGCTGAGAGCGGCCGGATAGCGCTGGAAAAACTCGAGCGCGAAACACCGGGAATTATTCTCATGGACATGCGGATGCCGGATATGAACGGCTTCGAGCTCGCCGCGATTTTGAAAAAACATCCTTTTCACAGGAGAATACCCATACTTGCGGCGACCGCGTTTCCCGACCACATCGCCCGGCAGCGGTGCCTTGCGGCAGGTTGCGACGATTTCATTTCCAAGCCGTTCTCGTTTGCTGCACTGCAAACGAGTCTGACAAACCTAGTGTCTAGAGAGAGACCACAGATAATGGCGGCAACGGCCCTAGGAATCGGATAACTGCGCCGTTCTCGACAATAACACCCGATCGCTCCGGGTTCTCTGAAGTGAAAATTAGCAACATGAAATCAAATCATAACGGAAAGAGAATCGATACCACCCTGGGGGAGCTCATAGCGACCATCAGCGACATCGCCTTTGAAAAATCCGCAAACGCAAGAGAGGCATATGATCTTACGAGTCTGGTCTTGGGGGAGATTTTAAAAGGCGCATCTTTCAGAAGTGAAATCATTAACCAGCCTTTTTTCTGGCATTAAGTGTGCCCGAAAGATCTATCTGATCGGGTGTTTCGCGCCGAGTTCGGTCGTTCCCTTCTGGTCCTCGTGTTACCCACGACCCCGAACCGTTCGGCGACGATGGCTATCTTTATTTCAATCATCGCATTCCTTCACAAAACCCATCAATAGCTACGATTTCCTCACCAAGAAAATTGGATACAAATGTCAGATTTCTGACAGATTCACTCCCCAATTCTGACATATATACGTCAGGCATTTTGATGTGGCGCACAATACGTTATGCAACTAAAGGACCTGCCTGACTGGTCTAATCGTTTTGGATCACTTGAGCTGTCGGACCGCAGTGTTTTAAGAAGTGCGGAAGCTTCGGCGTTGGGTCACTTCGCAAAGCTTGTTATTGAATCCAAAGGAGTCCGACGATTCACATTGCTCGAGGTGGGTTCCGGTCAAATCAAGAAGGTTCTTTCTGTACTTAATGCTCATATTGGACGGCCCCTCCATGAAATCGCGGAACTCGAAATAGGCGACCAGTGACTGTAACAGCTATATAGCGTCTGCCCTGAGCAGCTTGTCGAAGGGCTCTTCGAACTTAGACGGCGAATCAACTGTTACAGTCCGCTAGTTACCAATCGGGGACATCATCCTAATGATCGGCATTAACGCTAAAGCTCTACAGCAATTCAAGGATCTCTCTTCATATCCGTTACCCCAGTTGGAAAAGCTCGCGGCCAATCTGGCTATAAGACAATTTAAGAAAAACAAAATTATCTTTGATCAAGACGAGGAGGCAAACCTAGTTTATCTACTGCTTTCAGGGGTGATTAGGGTTTCTTACCTTAACAGCGATGAAAAACAAACTATAGTCAGTCTCCATTCAGCGGGCGAATTTTTCGGCCTCGATTCGCTGATACCCAAAACGAACCATCCCTTCAGATGCGAAGCGTTCGAAAACTGTATGGCAGGCGCTATTAAGCCGCAAACCTTTATTGAAATATTGTTGGGGATCTCCTATGAAACCTTCCTCCGGTGGTACACCACGACAATGCATGCCGGCCGAAAAATGTACGTCCATTGCATTAAAGGCATTGGACTTGATCTTCGTAAACGTCTTGCTCTCGAACTAATGAATTTGGCAGATCGTTTCGGTACGACCGACGCTCGCGGGATCGCGATTGGCGTAAATATCAATCATGAAGTCCTCGCGGGCATCGTTGGAGCGTCGCGCCAGCAGGTCACGGAGCACCTAAATCAATTTGATCGCGAGAAGTGCATTTCAAGAGATGGACGTCGTATCATAATAAATGCTCAAAAGCTTCGGCGGATTATAGAGATCGGGGTCTAGTAAAGAGCGTAAGCGTTACAGCGTCACGTATTGATCCTTGATTTGGCTGATCCTAGCTGTCCGCACACGCGGTCTTCAATACGCTAAATAATTGAGTGGGCCTTCGTTCACAGACAGAACGGGAGAAACTTCCCCCTTCCTTTTTCGCTTCGTGAAGGTCTCTTATTGCAGCCAAAATCGGGAACAAGTTTAACATTACACCATGCGTGTGATTGACATCGCATCAATATACTTCACCGCGCCCTCGGCCTGGTCTAATCCGACCGTTTAGTCGAAAGCCTCGACGCTTTCGACGCGCTCTCCTGCCTGGTCATCTGATCCAATTAAGAAGACTATCGGAACGCTTAGCCTTTCTCCCAGTGACGTGTTGTGGCACGAGGATTGCGCCCGTTTACCTTGGATAGTCCTTATCGGAGAAGCTTTATGCTCGCTACCCTTTTGATCGTCGTGATGATTTTGCTGCAGACGGGTGCCTTGTCGCTCGGTCTCATGGTCGATCGCCGGTTGATTGTCGCGGCGGTGAGCTTGAACCGCAAATTGGCTCCCGAACAAAAATAACCGGGAACGGCCCCGCCGGTCCTGGAAATGGAGATGTCATTTATGCCTTTAGTTCAACTCGTAGTGGTCCTGATCGTGGTGGGTGTTCTCCTCGGGATCGTCAACCGCTACATCCCGATGGCGGGATCCATCAAGTCGATCTTGAATGCTGTCGTGGTCATTGTCGTAGTTCTGTGGCTCCTGAATGTTTTTGGAATTTTCAATTCCCGCTCCATGATCCATGTCCAGTACACGGGCGAAAATGAATCGCGATCGGCCGCCAACCTCACCCGAAATGTAACGGATAATCAGAGATCATAGAGTACCGGCTATGTGGTATTGGTCGCTGACGTTTCTTTTTGTCGCGCTAAGCGCCGGATTGCTGGTTATCACGTTTATTGCGGCCGGCGCGCGAATGATCTTGCCGCGACCCCATCCGCACGCTCGCCGAGGCTGGGCGACTTATGTTCCAACTTGGTTCAGACGCATGCGCGTGAGTGCTCTGGCGGCGGTTGGGAGAATCCGTATCACTCGCTTCGCCAAACGACATTGGCGGAGAGGCGTTCTTAACGTTGTAGTTTGCACAACCCCGATTATGGCCGCTCTCGTATCGATCGGATTTTATCATGTCTACTTTGACCGAAGTGGTTTGCCGGACATAGAAGCGTTCACCCGCTTTGAGTTTCCTACCGTCGGCACGGTCTACGATGCCAACGGCCAGCCGCTCATCGAACTGGCAAAAGAGTACCGGAAGATCAGCAAGTATGAGGACATCCCGCCGATCGTTCGTGATGCAATCATCGCCGCCGAAGATAAGAACTTTTTTTTGCATAGCGGTGTTGACTATTCCGCAATTCCTCGCGTGCTCGGCAAATTCAAGATTAGCGCTCTGGCGGCGCGCCTTAAAGGTGGGCAAGGCGAGGACCAGAGGTTGGCGATCTTCCCGCAAGGCGGATCGACAGTCACTCAACAGCTTGTGCGAGGCTATTTTCTAAAAAACCTAACAACGAAAGAAAACAGCAGCGAGCTCGCTTATGCCGGAGTCTTTCCCCGCTCGCTGTCAAGCTTGGTCGGCGGGCGCAGCGTGAATATGCTGGTTCGCAAGGTGGAGGAGATGCGCCTCTCGTTGTGGATTGAAAAGAAGATGCAGGAAAGGTTCGGCTCAAAACGTCGCGCCAAGGAAGAAATTCTCGCCCGCTACGCGAGCTTCATCTACATGGGAAACGGCCAGTACGGGTTTGCTACGGCAGCCGAATACTATTTCGGCCGGCCTCTCGCCAGTTTCACTGCCGATGACGCCGACAAAGCGGCGCTGCTCGCCGGGATTGCAAAATCGCCGCGTTACTACGCCCCCAGTGCCAAAGAAACCTCGAGGGTTTTACGCCGCAGAAATCAAACCTTGGCGCTCATGGCAGGCAACGGTTTTATTTCTCAGGACATCGTGAGTGCGGCTGAGCAGCGCCCGATCCACACTATCGCGGCGCGCAAAGACAAGATGCCCCAGGCGCCGGCAGTTCTTGGAACTATCCTTGAGGAGCTCAAAGGCCGTGGCGACTTGCGCGCCGACGATCTGCTGCAGGGACGCATCCAGGTTTACTCGACGGTGGATGCCCGAGTGCAGCAACTTGTCGATGAGGCACTGGAGCACGGCCTCGATCTTTACGAGAAGCGACACCCGAGTGCCAAAGGGGTAATCCAAGGTTCTGTCGTCGTGTTGAGAAACCGCGACGCCAGCATCCTCGCCGAAACGGGCGGTCGTCGATTCTATCAAGACCGCTCCGCCGCATACAGCGACTTTAACCGCGTCACCAAGTCGCTGCGGCAACCCGGGTCGACCATGAAACCCTTTGCCTATCTCGCCGCTTTTCGCCAGGGAATTTTCAATCTTGAAACCATGGTTCCCGATGAACCGATCAGCGTTCCCGATGGTGCGGAGCGAGGTCCGAAATGGATCTCAAACTACGATGATCAATTCAAAGGCATGATCCCGCTCCGGGAGGCGCTTGCGGAATCCAGAAATGCCGTTGCGATCTGGCTCACAGGGCAGATCGGCATTGCCAATGTCTTGGGAACATCACGGAGCCTGGGGGTCAGGACGCACTTGCAGCCCTATGCCACGACGTCGTTGGGCGCCTCCGAAGTGAATTTGCTGGAGTTGGCCAATGCCTACCGCACCATGGCATCCGGGATCTTCGCCGAGCCGTATGTGATTCGAAAAATCGTCCGCGATTCGGGCGAGGTGGCGGCCGATAACAAAGTGGAGCGGTCTGCGGTCGATATCAATGGCTCCGCCCTCGCGCTTATTCAGGAAGGCCTGCGCGGCGTCGTGCGCATTCCCAGCGGCACGGCTCATTCCCTTGACTCCGCCGGTTTCCCCATCGCGGTCATGGGCAAGACAGGGACGACAAACGAGTTCAGAGATGCGCTCTTTGTCGGCTCGACTTACGGCCCCGAAGGAATCACTGTCGCTGTCCGTGTCGGCTTCGATGACAATCGTTCCCTCGGATCCCAAGAAACCGGCGGCAGGCTGGCTTTGCCGGTGTTCAAAGAACTCATGCTCAAAGTCTATCGCGAAAAGTTGGTCGGGCCTGTGCCGGAGTTTCCGGCGCAAATGGAACGGAACATCAATACCTATTTGGCAGGCGGCTCGAACGCGGAGGGAGAATCCTTGACCGGCCTTAAGCCTTCAAATCCACCCGCGGCGCTTTCGGTGCGCATCGCGGACGGCGGCGAACCAGCCTCAAGCACGGCCGTAAATAGCCGCGATGCTTCTTTTTGCGACCGTCCAGTGTTGGCAAGCAATCGTTTCGGTCAGTGTTAGTCAGTGGTTAAATTGTTACGATTAGCCTCCGCGGGACTGGCCGTAGAACGTCTCGGAGGAGTCTATTTCCGCCCTTTTAGCCGGGCTATAATTCTTTTCAGAACCGTCTCATATTGGACAGTAATTGTCCGCGGTTAGGTGATAAAGATATTTAAAAAAGCGGCATTTCAAAAAGGAGTTTTCAAATGAAGATGGCAAAGGGTTTTTTATTGGTGATGGCTGTTCTCTTACTGCCCGTATACGCGCATGCGGCGCCTCTTGGTTCTGTGCGCATCAGCTTTTTGGAAGGCGACGTCCAGATGAGGACGACCGAGACCGGTGACTGGGTGCCTGCTGCCGTCAACACCCCTCTCGATGAAGGCGACGAGCTCTGGGTGCCTGATGGCGGAAGGATGGAGTTCCAGCTCAACACCGGAACCGCGGTGAGGCTCGACCAGAATTCAGCGCTGCAGATACTCACGCTGGAGGGAACGTCTTCCCAGTTTTATCTAACCGAAGGACATATCTACGTCGATCACAACGCTCCGCGCGGTAACGTCATCCAGTTCGACACTCCGGTATCGTCTCTGCGCGCCTATGACAGAGTGGTTTTTAGAGTCGATGTCCCTGACCAGTATACCGACGTCTCGGTGTTTCGCGGTTCCGTGGACGCAGAAGGTAGAGACGGCAACACGCGGGTCAACACGGGCCGGACCCTGACACTCGGAGAGGACAGGGAAGCGGAGCTCGCGCCCATCGGGCGGGCCGATGCATGGCAAAACTGGAATACGGAACGCGACCGGCGATTTGCAGCACGCGGTGACAGTTACCGTTATCTCCCCGAAGAACTGCGGGTCTACTCCAGCGATTTAGACGACAACGGCAGGTGGGTGCAGGTGGCGGAATACGGTTACGTCTGGACGCCCCGTTCGGTATCAACGGACTGGACGCCCTATCGGACCGGGAGATGGATGTGGAGAGGCGGAGATTATGTATGGGTAGGCTCTGAGCCCTGGGGTTGGACACCTTATCATTACGGCCGGTGGGCCCATGCACCCCGG
>CAMLCX010000174.1 GCA_946478635.1 uncultured Pseudomonadota bacterium | reverse complement strand
GGATTTTGGATTGAGAAGACATGGGCGGAGTTAATCCGGTTAGACGGGATTTATGTCCGAGAATCCAAAATTGTTTGTCGTAGGATTGAGCTTAGGGAACGCTAAGTGAGGGAGTAATGACAGCGGTTAAATCGAGCGTCGATGCCTTCACCGCCGAAGTGATCCGCAGCACCGCGGTTGCGATCACCGATGAGATGAAGACCAATCTCATGCGCACCGCCTATAACATGATCATCTACGAGGCGGAGGATTTCACCGTGGGGCTGTTCGACGCCGACGGCAACACGATTTCGATCGGCCTTGGGTTGCCGATGTTCATTCGCGGGCTGTCGGATGCGATCAAAGCCAAGCTCAAGCACTGGGGCAAGGAGAATATTTTCCCGGGCGATATTCTGCTCACCAACGATCCGCAAGTGATGGGCAGCCATTTGAATCACATGATTTTTACCCTGCCGATCTTTTACGAAGGCGAGTTGGTGGCGTTCGCCTCGTCCATGGGTCACTGGCAGGACGTCGGCGGGGTGCTCGGCGCGGTGACGCGGGACATTTTTTCCGAGGGCCTGCAGCTGCCGTTCGTAAAGATCTTCAAGTCCGGCCGGCAGGATGCCGAGCTTACGGCGATTATCCGCAGCAACTGCCGCTTGCCCGAATTCGCCATGGGCGATTTTCGCGCCCAGCTCGCCGCGATTCGCACCGGCGAACGGCGTTTGCTGCAATTGCTGGGGCGCTACGGTGTCGAGACGTTCAAGGAGAGCGTGCAGCTGATCTTTGCGCAGAGCGAGAAATTGGCCCGGGCCGCGGTGGAAAAGATTCCCGACGGAATCTACGAAGCCGAGTCCTTCATGGACGATGACGGCGTCAACCTGGGCAAGCGTATCCCGATCAAAGTAACCGTCGAAGTGAACGGCGGCGAGATGACCGTCGACTTGAGCGGCGTGAGCCCGCAGGTCGCGGGACCGTACAATTCCGGCGCCACCGCGGGCCGCTCGGCCTCCGAGGTCGCGTTTAAATTCTTGACGACGCCGCTTTTTTTGCCAATCAATGAAGGCTCGTTCCGGCCGTTGAAAGTCGTTTTGCCGCCGGGCCGGGTCGTGAGCGCGACCAAACCGGCGCCAGTGCGCACCTGGATGACTGTGCCGATGACGGTGGCCGATACAATTTTCAAAGCGCTCGCGTCCGCTTGTCCCGACAACGTCCTCGCCGGCCACCACGCCGATCTGGCGGCGCCGCGCACCTTCGGGCTCGATCCCAAGACCGGGCGCGCGTTTCATTTTCCATCCACACTTTCCGGCGGCGGCTGGGGCGCGCTCTACGATCGCGACGGGCAGAACGCGACTTTTTGCATCAACGACGGCGACACCCACAACACTCCGGTGGAAGCGGGCGAAGGCAAAGGTCCGATATTGATCTCCTATCGAAAATTGCGCCAGGATTCCGGCGGCGCGGGAAAGTTCCGCGGCGGTTTGGGCGTGGCGCAGGAAGTGCGCATGCTCGCGCCGGGCAGCGTGCAATCGGCCATGGAGCGGACGGTCTGCGCCCCCTGGGGGCTGCACGGCGGTAAAGATGCGCTCGCCAATCGCTTCAGCATCGTGCGCAAGGATGAGTCGGTAGAGCGGCTGCCGACGGGGAAAACCATCGGCCATGTGACACTTGAAGCCGGCGATGGCTTTCTCGTGGAGGTCGGCGGCGGCGGCGGTTTTTCACCGCCGCTGGAACGCGATACGGAACGCGTGCTCGCGGACGTGCGCTCCGGTTATGTTTCTTTGGCAGCGGCGCGAGGCGACTACGGGGTGGTGATCCGTCAGAGCGGGCGGAAGTTTGAACTCGATGTTCAAGCAACGGAGCAATTGCGGCAATCATGTCAGCGGTTAAATTGAAACACCGACCGACTCGTGCATCGCTTCTCCCTCGCCCGCTTGCGGGAGAGGGATGGGGTGAGGGTCTGTGCGGTACCCCCTCACCCTCGCCCTCTCCCCCACAAAAGTGTGGTGGAGAGGGTAGCGATTATGATCGCCAACCCCAACGTAAGTTTCACGCGGTGGTTTACTCACCGCTATAATTTGGATGGGGATAGGAGTCGGAAAATGAAAAAACAAAATCGATGGAGCACGGTTCTCGCGGCGTCGATTGTCGGCATCTTCTGTTTCTCCGCGGCAATGGACGCGCCCGCATTCGCCCAAGAAGCCAGGAGCAAGATCCGCATTTCCTATCCGAATATTTCGATCTGCTGTCTGGCTTTGTTCGCCGCCCAGCAATGGAAGATCTTCGAGCAAAACGGCCTCGACGTGGAAAGCATTCAGATGCGTTCGCAGGCGGCCAATTCGGCGCTGGCCAGCGGCGATATCCACTACGTCGCCGGAGTCGGTCCCAACTCGGTGGCAGCGACACTCCGCGGCCTGCCTTCGAAAGCTGTGTGGTTTGCCTCTGAAAAATTGATTTACACCGTGCTTTCCCGACCCGAGTTCAAATCGCTTAAGGAGTTGCGCGGCAAGCGCATTGGCCTGACCGGCCTGGGTGGTACGTCGGACGTGGCACTGCGCATCGCTTTGGAGGCCGTCGGTGAAAACTACAAGGATTTCACCATTATCGCCCTGGGCGCGCCGCAACTGATGAGCGGATTGGAAAACGGCACGATCGAAGCTGCGCAGCTGAATTCGCCGCTGAATTATCACGCCAAAAAGAAGGGCTTCCGCGAGCTTTTGGATATTGCCAGTTACGTGCAGATGCCGCTGGGCGGCCTGACAGCGTCCAATGCAGCGATCCAGAACCGCTCGAGCGAGCTTCGGCGCGTGATTCGCTCCCTGCAAATCGCCAAAAGAACGCTGCTTCAATCCAAGGAAAGAGCCATCGATCTGATCATGCGTACGGTCCGGGTCGATCGCGAGGTTGCCGGAGAGATGTTCGCCGACAATACCCGCAGCGCGGCCGGCAACGGCGTGCCGAGCCGTGAGGGCATGGAACAGATCGTCAAGTCATTGCAGCTCCTCGGTCAATTTACCGGCAAGAAAATTCCCCTGGAGGAGATTGCCGACGTGCGAATTGCGCGGGAAGTGGCCAAAGAACTCGGATATAAGATTGACTAGGCTCTGTGGGCGCAATGCGCTGCCCTGTGCCAGAATTCTCGCTCACTCAAAATGACAAATTAACTCTCGCGGCCGAAAAAAATCCCGAGCCCCGGGGCAGGAATGAGGAGAGCCTTATGCCGACCCATAAAGTTCTAGCGATCTTTGTCGCGCTAGGCGCCATGTTTATGGCACGGACTGAGTCGCCGGCTCAGGATCGGTTCAGAAAAGTGCGCATTACCTATCCAACGGAGTCGATTGCCGTGCTGCCGCTGTTCGCGGCGCATCGGTGGAAGACCTTCGAAGACAACGATCTGCATGCGGAGATCATTCAGGCGCGCTCCCAGGTCGCCAATGCGGCGCTGGCCAGCGGCGAAATCGGCTACTTCGCCGGCGTCGGTCCGGCCTCGCTGAGCGCGACGCTTCGCGGTCTTCAGTCGCGCGCTGTTTGGTTCGCTAGCGACGAAATCATATATTTGATTCTTGCCCGTCCGGAGTTTTCGAATATCCGCGACCTGCGGCAAAAGAAGATCGGACTCACGGGTTTGGGAGGCACGTCCCATGTGGCGCTGCAGATCGCCATGGAGGCGGTCGGCGAGAATCCCAAAAACTTTCTCTACATTTCCATCACGGCTGCCCAGATCATGGCGGCGCTGGAGAGCGGCGTCATCGATGCGGCGCTCTTGAGCCCGCCGTATGATTTCTATGCAAAGAAGAGAGGCTTTCGTGAAGTTCTCAATGTTGGATCCTATGCGAAGATGCCGTTTGGCGGGCTGACCGTGATGAATGCCACGCTGCGCAATTGGGCCGACGAGTTAAAGAAGGTAATACGGTCCATGCAGGTCGCCAAGCAAGAGATGCTCAAGTCCAGGGAAAAGACCGTGGCCTTGATTTCGAATTTTCTTAAAGTCGACCGCGACGCCGCCGAAAGCACCTATGCCGTTTATGGGAAGACCGTCAGCGGCAGCGGTGTGCCGAGCCGCGAGGGCATCGAGCAAATCATCAAGTCGCTGCAAATGGCCGGCCAGTTCACCGACCGAAAGGTGGCCTTCGAAGAGGTGGCCGACGATCGCCTCGCCAAAGAAGTCGCCAAAGAACTCGGTTACAAGGTCAATTGAGATACTTCGCCGCGCGGGCCCTTCGTGGTGAGTTCTTCTCCTTGTTAAACGGCGCGGCTCGATTCGCGCGCGTGCCAGCGCGCGCAGGCATGGATGGCCAGCCCTGAGATCGTGAAACAAAGGAGGCAAACGGCGAAGGACCACGCGTAGCTGCCGTTGGCATCGAACAGGTAGCCGCCGATCCACGAGCCAAAGGCACTGCCGAAACCGAAGCTGATTTCCAAGAAACCGAAAATGAGGCCGATTTTGCGGCCGGAAAAAATGTCGCCGATGACGGCGCCGTAGGTCGGATTACCGGCGCTGTGACCGATGCCGTACAGAACGATGGTTAGATAGACCAGCCAAAGCGGCGCGTCGACGGTCATCGCGATCATGCCGGCCACTCCGAGCGCCGTCACTGCGGTCGCGACGCCATAGGCTTTGCTGCGACCGAGACGATCCGACAGGGAGCCCCAGATGATGGTTGCGCCGATGCGAATGAAGCCGATCAGTCCGAAGTAAAACGAGGCCGCGAGTTTTTCGTAGCCGACCGCGACGAAGTGGGCGATGGCGTGGGTGTTGATTAAAAAGAGCGCCGTGCCCAGAGCGAGGTGGCCGATGGTGATACACCAAAATGGAAAGGAGCGCACGGCTTCTCCGAGCGTCCAATCGCGTCCGCCGGAGTGTTTTGCCGAGTGCCGGCCCGGATTTTCCGTTGCCGGAGTTTGTTCGCCGTCGGGAAATTGCCCAACCTCCTGCGGGGTGCGCCGCTGAAAGATCGCGTTGGCCGGCGCCAAGATCAATAGCAACAAACCTCCCGTGACGATGTAGGTCCAGCGCCAGCCGATTCGATCGATAAGCAACTGCGTCAGCGGCACCATCACCAAGGCGCCGACGCCCTGTCCCATGGACGCGATGCCGATCGCCGTGGCGCGCCGGCGCACAAACCAAAACGAGATCAGCGCATTGTGGCCGACGAAACTGAGGGCGCCCTGGCCGAGCGCGGTCACGATGCCGTAAGAAATGTACAGGGCGCCGAGGGAATTGGCGAAAGACGAGGCCACCAGTCCGGCTCCGACCAGGACCGCGCCGAGCGGCATCAAAAGGCGCGGCCCATACCGGTCGAAAGCAAGGCCGACCAGCGGCGAGGCGATGGCGTAAACGAAGAAGTTGGCGGACGCCACGGTGGCGCCGTCGCTGCGGGACCAGGAAAACTCCTCGAGCAGCGCGAGGTAATAAACGCCGAAAGCGCCGTTCACCCCGCGCATGACGATCATATTGGCGAAGCACAGGGCGAGGATAACGTAGCCGTAGAAGAACCGGGGAGTCATGAAAGGAATTGGAATATTGGAGTAATGGAGGGTTGGAGTATTGGGTCCTATTGCATCAGACCATTACTCCGCCGCTCCGGTAATCTAACGAGTTGACGGTTTATCGTGTTTGCGCTGCTTTGATGTCTTTGATCTTCACGTCGAAATTCAAAGTTTTTCCGGCGAGAGGGTGGTTGAAGTCGACGACGACGGTTTTTTCTTTGACTTCGTGAACACGAATCGGAATCGCCCGTCCATCGGGAGCTTTGGCCATTAACGTCACGCCGGGTTTCTGCGCTTCGGCCGGAATCGTTTCCCGCGGCATTTCCTGAAAGGCTTGTTGACTGGGCATGCCGTAGCCGTCTTCCGGTTTCACCGTCACTTTTTTGTGATCGCCGGCTTTCAAGCCTTGCAGCTCTTTTTCAAGACCGCTGACGATTTGTCCAGCCCCCTGGATGAATGTAAGCGGTTCTTTGCCGACGTTGGTGTCGATGACCTTGCCGTCATCGTCGGTAAGCGTGTATTCGATGGAAACGATCGAACCTTCCTGAATATTCGAGGCGGGCTTCAAGGTGAGAGCCTGGGACGATGCGCCGCCAGCGCCGAGACGAGCGAGGCTCGTAAGAAAAAAGAGAGCGGCCAAAACCGCGCCGCTCATAACGAATAACGCCAAAAGTTTTTTCACGGGATCCTCGACAAATCTCTTATGAGATTGTGATTTCGCGCCAACATATATGGGCAAAAGTTCTATTACAACTCTTCAGCGGCGATCCAGGTCGGTATCTCGCGCCAGCGAGCTGTATGACTATTCGGACAAATGACCACGGAGACGCGGAGTACGCCGAGAAAAGACTCTCTCAAGAAAAACCCCAACTCTCTGCGCGCTCTGAGCGTCCGTTGTGAAATGATGGTTGCAGTTCTGGTCGCGGCTTTGCGTTAGACTAAATTCAAACCGCAATGAGGGCATTTTTGCGGCGCCAGAGTGGATTTTTCACTTCCTTCATGAGTCACGGATTCCTTGCATTTGGGGCAACGCCCCGTTGTTCTCAGCTCGCGCTGAAAGGCCGCGCGCTGCCCGCCGTAGAAGACGAAAAAAAAATAGACCATCGCCGGCATTGCCAGGACGAGCAGCACTTTGCCGATGGGGCCATCGTCGTTGATCGGCGCCGTTTCCGGAACGGTCGCGACGCACCAAACGCCAATTGCAAAACCCATTCCCGCAAGAACATGAGCATACCGCGGGAACCAAAAACGGGTTCTTGCCAGAAAGAAGAAACACCCAATCGCCATTACCAGGAGGAATCCGACGAGTAGCGTTCCGGCGGCGTTGAAGATTTGATCGATCATCGCCATATGCAAAGACGATGCGGTTCCCTTCGGTTACCACATTCATGCCAAGTAGGATGTTCAATACGTTCAATCGTTCAAGCGGTTCAAATCGTTTGAACGGAGATCGCGAAGCGATCGGTTGAACGGAGCGCAGCGATTGAACGGCTTGAACGTTTTGAACTCAAGCTCCGTTCTCAAGCCGCCGGTTTGAACTTAGGCAGCGTGATGCCTTCGCCGCTGTCTTCGAACACGACTTGCACCGGCATGTCGATATGGACTTTTTCGATCGGGCAGCCGATGACGTTGCTGCAAAAGCGCGGCCCGTCGTCCAAGTCGACCCAGGCCGTGACATAGGGGATGTCGGGCGCGAAACCGCGCAGCGCCTGACCGACGACTTCACGCACCACCGTGAAGCAAAAGATTTTACCTTTGCCGCTCACCTCCACCCATTGGAGCTTGTCGCTGGCGCAGTCACCGCAAACCGGCCGCGGGCAGAACACCCACGTGCCGCAGTCCTGGCATTTTTGCATCAAGAGCTTGCCGGCCCTGGCGCCGTCCCAGAACGGTTGGTTCACCGGAGTTATTTCGGGGAGTGGTTTTTTGATTACTTTTTCTTCTGCCATTTTGATTCTCCTGCCGTATTCGAGGAAGAACTATTCACCACGAAGCTCACGAAGGACACGAAGGGTTCGGACGATTATATTTCCGAACTTCGTGCTCTTCGGGTCCTTCGTGGTGAAAAAAAATGTTTATTGTTGCTCACTGTTACACTTCGCTTCCTAAGATCGCCGCTGCGGTGCAGCCGAAATTTTTGCCGTAATTGACGGCGCCCACGCCGGTGGAGATGCCGAATTTGATGTTAGGCACCTGGCGCTCGCCGCCTTCGCCGCGAATCTGTCGAACCGTTTCGAGCACGTGCAGCATGCCGCCGGTGGTAGAGGGCTGGCCGCAGTTGATCATGCCGCCGCTGGTTTGAATCGGCAGGTCGCCTTTGAAAGTAAAGTCGGTTTTCTCGAAAAATGCCTTGTCGTTGCGGCCGCAGAAACCGAGATCTTCTATCTGAATCATGACGATGGGGATGTAGTCGTCGTAGAGATTCAGACAACGGATATCTTTGTGCGCGACGCCGGACATGGCAAAGGCGCGTTGGCCGGCCTGCGTGATGCCGGTGATCAATGGATTTGCCCGGTAACGCGGACCGTAACTCGCGTTGTTGCACTCGCCCCAGCCAAGCAAATAGACCGGCTTCCTGCGCATGTCCTTCGTGCGTTCGGCCGAAGCCATGATATAGGCTTTGCCGCCGTTGGCCGGCAGGACGCAATCCAGCAAACGGATCGGATCGGAGATCAGCCGCGATTTTTTGTAGTCTTCGATGGTAATCGGCTTTCTGAGATAGGCGCTGGGATTGAGCGACGCGTGATAACGTCCGGTAACCGCGATCTTGCCGAAATGTTCTTCGGTCATACCCGACTCGTGCATGTAGCGGCTCATGACGAATGAAATTTTGCAGTTCGGTCCCATGACACCGAAGGGCATCTCGTAATCGCGCGTGTCGGCGTGGGCGCCGCGATGCCCGCCACGTTCGCTGAACGGCGCGGCGGCGGCGATGACCAGGACAAGATCGCACAAGCCGGCCGTAATTGCCGCGGCGGCGTGGCCGAGGAGCGACACGGAGCTGGCGCCGCCGTTGCCGCCGGCGAGCGAAACCGCCGGCGTGACGCCGAGAATGGCCGCCACTTCCTCCGGCCAAAACGGCTGCGAGTGATTGGTCGTATAGATCGCGGCGAGACCCTGGCCGTCGAAATCTTTCTTCGTAAGCCCCGCGTCTTCCATCGCCAGACGGGCCGCCCAGGCGAGATATTCCGCCGTCGATTTGCGCGCCTCGCCGGGCTTGCTGCCGAGCCGGTCGGTGGGCGTCTCGCCGATGCCGACGACCGCTGTTTTTCCTCTTATGCTCATGCTTCAAATTCCTCTCTATACTGCCAGTTGAAAATTTTCGCGAGTCGGCCGCTAAATCCAAAATACTATCTCACCACGAAGGACCCAGCGGGGCGAAGCCCGCAAGCAAAACGGAAAACAACAGGACTCACCACGAAGGCACGAAGG
>CAMLCX010000173.1 GCA_946478635.1 uncultured Pseudomonadota bacterium | reverse complement strand
GACAGCCCATTCGTCTTGGCAACCGCCTGAAATGTAGCGCGGTATTCGCGCCATGAGATCGCCGTTTTTATTTCTCATGCTGTCTAATATTAGACAGACTTTTTGCCGGTGAGCGCAGGATAATACCCCCATAAACTGCGGTTCGCTCCGTACATTGATTCGGCTTTCTTTCGTCAAGCAGCGTACCGGTGCGAGGAAGTGAGGTCCTACAATGGACGCTAAGACCGACGAAGTTATTAAAAGCAATGGCGAGCGAGAGAACTTGAGAAATTCCGAAGTTCGCTACCGGCGGCTCTTCGAGACGGCCAAGGACGGCATACTTCTTCTGGATGCGACCACGGGACGGATCACCGACGCCAACCCCTTCCTGCAAGACATGCTCGGATATGCGCACAACGAATTGATCGGCAAGGCGCTCTGGGAGATCGGTCCAGTCAAAGACATTGCCGCGAGCCAGGACGCCATGCACCAGTTGCAAAAAAAGGAATACGTCCGTTACGAGAATCTGCCGCTGGAAACCAAAGCGGGAGAACACATCCACGTCGAGTTCATCAGCAATGTCTATCTGGTCAATGGCGAGCGCGTGATTCAGTGCAATGTCCGCGATATGAGCAGCCGTAAAATGGCCGAGGATGGTATGCGGATGGCCAATGACAAGCTGATGGCTTCGGTGGTTGAACTGCAAATACGTGACGAGGAAATGAAATCGCTCATCAGCCTAAACGATCTGCTGCAGTCCTGCACCACTCAGGCGGAGGCCTATCGGGTAATTGCTCATGTGGGCGCCGAACTATTTACCGGGCAGAGTGGTTATTTAGCCATTTTGTCCGCCGCCCCCGACCAAAATATGGAGGCGGTCGCGTGTTGGGGCGATGGGACAGTACTCAAGGCCGTCTTTTCATCGGAGGATTGTTGGGCGTTACGGCGCGGTAAATTACATGAAGTGAGAGATCCCCACGTGGATTTGCTGTGCCATCATTTTGTCCATCAATCACAGGCAAGCTATTTGTGCGTGCCTTTGATCGTCCAGAGCGGCATGACCGGACTATTGTGTCTCACCGCCCTGCCGGGAAAGCATAGAGGTTCGACCATTAGGCAACAGCTGGCCGTGGCGGCTGGCGAAACGATCAAGCTGTCTTTGTATAATTTGAAACTAAGGGAGGATCTGCGCGAACAGGCTGTCCACGATCCGCTGACCGGACTGTACAACCGGCGCTACTTGGAAGAGAACCTGGAACGCGAGCTGCATCGAGCGCGGCGCGGCAATGCGCCGCTCTGCGTCGTGATGCTCGACCTCGATAACTTGAAACCATTCAACGATACCTTCGGTCATGAAGCCGGCGATTCGCTGTTGCGCGAGTTGGCGCAAGTTCTGCGTGAGAGGCTACGCAAGAGCGATATCGCGTGCCGTTACGGCGGCGATGAGTTTGTCCTCGTGCTGCCCGATTCCTCGCTGGCGGATACCCGGCAATGCATGGAACAAATCCGCGCCCTGGTCAGAGGATTGCAGATTCGACACGACGGCGCTCTGTTGGACGCCATGACCGTATCGGTCGGCATTGCCGTGGCGCCTGAACACGGTTCCACGGCTGCTGAATTACTCCACGCGGCTGACACTGCCATGTACGCCGCCAAACAGGCCGGCGGTGACCGCGTCGTCGACCGGGCGAAGGAGTCATAGGTCGATATCAATTTGCAGGGGTTGCGAACGACAGCACTATGACTCGGTAAGCCATTGTTGTGGATTAGAGAGAAGGTTGCCCTGTGTGCCGGTATATCTAATGCGGAAAGCGGACGAAAAGATGCACAGCAAACGCAAACCGATTTACCAGAGCCGATCCTCCCAACCGACTTCAGCACACCGGGACGCCTGGTATGAAGCGCCGTCCCATGACACCTTAGTGCCGGAGGCGTTCTTCGACTCGCGGGTCAAACTGGCTACGGTGTCTCCGGAGACGGCCTTGATGTACGCCGTGCTCGAAGACGCGTTTATTTGCTTTCATAAAGATGCAGCGGATCAACGGCGTATGCGGAGCGCGCGCGAGGCTCGCGAGTGGTTTTTCAACGATAATTCAAGCTGGCTCTTCGCTTTCTTGCCGATCTGCGACGCCCTGGGGCTGGAGCCGCACTACATACGGACAAAACTCAGACATTGGACGCCATACCGCCCGGATACTATGCCGGCAACGCCTGGAGCGCACTTCGATCCTGCTTGAATAAAGATTCTTCAGTTCTGTCCAATATTAGACAATCTGAATTTCTTAATCGGCGCGCGGTTGGTTATCATAGAAGTGCGGGCACGTCTCACAAATTTTCTGAAAGACGCTCTCCCAGCGCCGCTGGGAGTTTGATCTTTTCAATGAGACCACCACCGCGGGACGAGTTTGAATGGCGGCAAGTCTCGCCACTGAAATATGGAAACAAAGGGAAATCTGTGAAATCGACACAACATGGAACTATCCTCGATACCGCCAAAACGCAGGGTCGCGGGGCGGACGCCGACCGATTGAGACTCGTCTACAGCAAGGACGATCAATATCCAACTCATCATAACTCTGTCGGGAAAAAGGGGCGACGCGACCGGCTCGTCGAAATTGGCAACCTGGCTAGAGAGTTCGCCCATGAAGTCGCCAATCCCCTGAGCGGGCTCTCTGCTTCCCTGCAGTTCGCATTAAATGATCTCGCAAGATTGCCGCGACACAACTCTGCAAGAAAGGATCTCGATGTCCCTATCATCCAGGAGACCCTTCAAGGAGCGTTGCGGGAAGTCGAGCATCTGGTGGAATTGCTCGAGGAGTTTCGCTTAGCGGGTGAGCTGACAAGATGAAGGAGAATCAAATGACATTCAGGATTGGAGACAAAGTTGTTTATCCGTCTCAGGGGCCGTGTCTGATCGATGCGGTCGTGCAGAAGGCAATTGCCGGCGCGCCGGCCAGCTTCTACAGGCTATCCTTGTTGGACGATAGCCACGACGCGGTTTTGGTTCCCGTCGAAAAAATAAGAGCACTGGCAATCCGGCAATTGCTCGCGAAAGCGGAAATTCCGAAACTGCTCGGGCATTTAAAAAATTCACCTGCAACGTCGAAAAATTGGAAGCAGCGCGCCATCGACAACGCAAAACTGCTGGCTTCAGGGTCGGCATTCGACCTGGCCGAAGTGGTTGAATCGCTCACTCAGTTGAGCGAATCCAAGGCGCTCCTGCCGCGCGACCGACAAACACTGAACAAAGCGAGAAAGTTTCTAATCTGCGAAATCTCCCAAGTGATGGGGGAGAGCAGAGATGCGGCGGAGGGAGAGATTGATAGAGCCCTCGAAAGCCAAAAGACGCTGCGCCAAAGTGGCGCAGCTTGCGCATAATCACTTCCAGGCCAATGTTAGCCAAGTAAATATCCGCGCCGGATTTTACTTCACTGTCCCGTTGAGGGCACCAAGCCGTCTCGCGATTTGAAGTCAGGAGAGGAAATGTACACCGGGGCAAACGTCACGATCTCTACGTTTTCAATTGTCAGACATTTTTGAAGAACCATTGGTTTTTGAATGATGAAGAATATAACTCTGGAGAACACGAGACGAGCACCCTTGGCTGACGCGAATCACGGTCAAATTGCAACTGTTAAACCCGCTTGGCATCGGATCGTCGCCGAGTACGGAAAATCGAATCTGCGAAAATCAAGTTGGCAACTCATCAACACCTTCGGTTCGTATGGCCTTTTGTGGGCGCTGATGATTTTTACACTCCAGCGGCAGTATTCCTACTGGATCACTCTGGCACTCGCGGTTGTGGCGGGAGGCCTGCTGGTGCGTGTATTCATATTTTTTCACGATTGTTGCCACGGTTCCTTTTTTGCGTCGCGACGAGCAAACGCAATTCTGGGTTACGTCGCGGGCATTCTGACCTTCACGGCGTTTGAAGACTGGCGCCGTGTGCACCATCGCCATCACGTCACCGCGGGAGACCTGGACCGCCGCGGCGTCGGCGATATCTGGACGATGACGACAGAAGAGTTTTTAGCGGCGCCGCTCAGGACGCGCCTTGGTTACCGATTGTACCGTAATCCTATCATTCTGCTTGGCCCGGGGTCGCTGTTGTTGTTTCTATTCATACAGCGCTTTCCTCACAAGGGTGCGGGAATAAAGGATCGCCGGAGCGTGCTTTATACCAACCTGGCGATCTTGCTTATTGTCGGCATAGCGACTTGGACCATCGGGTTAGGGGCATATCTCATGATTCAATTGCCCATCATGATGATTGCCGGCAGTCTCGGGCTGTGGCTGTTCTATATCCAGCATCAATTCGAAAGCGCCTATTGGGTACCGCACGATTCTTGGGATCCCATGCGAGTCGCGCTCGAAGGCAGCTCCTATTTCAAGCTGCCAAAAATTCTCCAGTGGTTTACCGGGAACATCGGCCTGCATCACATTCACCATGTGCGGCCAAGCATCCCCAACTACCACCTGCAGCAATGCCAGGATGCGGTCCCGGCGTTTCAGGCCGTCCGGCCCATCACACTAAGAACAAGCTTCCGTTCGCTGCGGCTAAGTTTGTGCGATGTCAAGAACCAGAAACTGGTCAGTTTTCGCTCGCTGTCGGCGCGCCGGGAGAAAATGACTGTCATTGTCGGGTAATTTTTCACGGTACAGATTGGCCAATCCAGGTGAGCCCTTGAACTCAAGCGATCGCAATGCGGCGCCTTGCTATCCCGACTCGATTGACCTAATCTTGATGAGCATTTCCAGACGCGCAGGGTTCCCGACCGTGGTTGCTTGAGTCCTTCAAGTAAGCCTTCTTCCTCAGCCCTCCAATCAAACGGCCGTCAGTCCCGGCCAAGTTGGGCGAAAAATTGCCCTCCAAGCTTCAGTCCGCTTGCGAAGCGGTAGGATCGTGACTTTAGGAATGGCAAAACGCCGGACCTTAGTGGTCACGAATATCGCCGACTCGGGAACTCTTCAGAACTAACAGCTAGCGAGCGCGGGAATTGTGCTCCGGCGGTTCTACCGGGTCTCTCGGCATTCACCAAGGAGCGATCCAATGGAAAATCCCATTTCTTATAAGAACCGTCTGATTCGCGGCGATTCGTTTCAGTTACCCCAATGCACCAGCTGGATTCCTCGGTATACCGTGGTGCGTGAAGAGAAGGAGCGACAATTGAACAGCTCTCTGACGCACTATGATCGACTCGACAAAGTGTTTATGACGAAAAACGAAGCCGACGAGTTTGCGCTGACCGAGGCAATGCAGTGGATCGATAAGAACTGACGGTCATCGACATCAGCGAACCAGGAGGTTTTTACGTCACTACTGAATCAGTTACCGGAGACCGTTTTTACCACGAAGGTAGACGATCTCCTCAACTGGGGGCGAGCGTCTTCGCAGTGGTACATGCTGTTCGGCCTGGCGTGTTGTGCGATCGAGTTGATGCAGACGGGCGGGCCGCGCGCCGACGTCGATCGCTTCGGCGCGGTTCCGCGCGCAACGCCGCGGCAATCGGATCTCATGATCGTGGCCGGGACGCTGACTTACAAAATGGCCAAGCGCACCAAGCTCCTCTACGACCAGATGCCGGATCCGAAGTACGTCATTTCAATGGGCAGCTGCGCCAATTGCGGCGGACTCTTCCAGCTCGCCTACTCGGTCTGCAAAGGCGTGGACAAGATCATTCCCGTCGATGTGTATGTCCCGGGGTGCCCGCCGCGGCCGGAA
Organism: uncultured Pseudomonadota bacterium; assembly: GCA_946478635.1. Next base: position 3,204 of record CAMLCX010000173.1, on the reverse strand, counting down.
GCTCTGACCGAGGGGCTGCTCAGAATTCAGGACAAGATCATGCAGGAAAAGTGGCTGGTAAGAGACCGGCAAGAGGCCTGAGGCTGCGCAGGTTGGATGATGAAAAGGATTGAACAGATGTCGCTTTGGGAGAGGGCTTACTTTCCTGAAATTCTGCGCGGCCTGTCGGTGACGGGCTACCACTTCTGGAGGAATCTCGCCGTTCACGCTCTACAAGCATTCGGTTTGGCAAAATATCTTCAAGCGTCAGTTACCGTCCAATATCCAGAACAGAGAGCATCCTATCCCGACACCTTTCGCGCGCGCCACCGCCTGACTTTGAGCGAGGACGACACGGCCAACTGCACGGCTTGCTTTCTTTGCGCCACCGCGTGCCCGGCGGAGTGCATCTACATCGAGGCGGGTGAAGATCCGAACGATCCGGTCGAAAAATATGCCGTTCGCTATGAAATCGACACGTTGCGCTGCATCTACTGCGGCCTTTGCGTCGAAGCCTGCCCGTGTGACGCCATTCGCATGGATACCGGCGTTCATCCCGGCAATCTGGGATTTACCAGAAAAGCTTTTGTCGAAGACAAGAAAATTCTGACGGACCGTTCGCGCGCATTGGATGCGAAAGGCAAAGAAGGTCTCTATGACGACTACGTCAAACAGTATCGGAAGGTGTAGCTATGAACGAAAGGAGCCGATATGATTAAGCTTGTCTTTGTGTTGCTTATGATTGTAGGCATTGCCGGACTGCTCATGTCTTACAGTATGTTTAATGGACTGGTCCAGCTTGCGCTGGTTGTCGCGCTGGTAGCGTTAGGGGTCCATCGCATTCTTCGCTATAGGGTTGATTAGGCGTCTCCCCTAAAATAACATCCGGAATGCTACATGATCGGCAATCGTCCACCGCGCTAAGGAGGATAAATGGAAACATTTAAAAAGAGGCAAAAGGCCTTCGCACGAAAAGAGAAACAGCAAAAAAAAGCCGCGCGCAAAATCGAGCGGCGCCAAGAAAAAGCCAAACATCCGGAGCAAACGGGGGAGAGCGATTCGTCGACCGCGGGGATGCAGACGCCAACGGTTTAATAGTATTTTGATGGGCGATTGCGGCGGTGTCGCGCGTGCGGTAATTGACGCGCCGCAAGGTGCTTAAAGAAGACTGCGGGAAGATGAACGGCGATATTATCTACAAGGAACATCTCATCCGCGGCGAATCCTTTCAGCGCGAAGCAAACGGAACCTGGGTGCCGCAGTACACCGTCATCCGGCAGAATGCCCCGGCCACGGAAATGGATTTTCCCTCTCATCAGTATCAATTCAATCATGTTTATCCCACGCAGCGCGAAGCCAACGAGTATGCCGTGCAAAGTGCGCAGCGGTGGGTCGATAGAAAAGACTCGCAACGCATCCAGAAGCCGATAATTCTGGAGGAGTAGGTTGCGAAGTCATCGACCGATCTAACGTAGCAACTCATTGGTATTTTACCGGCATGCGCGGTGAAAACCGGCATTCAGTCGTAGGGGCGGATTTGAAACCCGCTCCTACATTGTGATTTCACATCGCGCCGCTCCAAGGGTTGCCCGCAATGACAATCAAGTCTTTTCGCGAACTTCTGAGATAGAATACCCAGAGTCTTCGGCCGCTCACGCTCCCAGGGCTTTTCTTAGCTGCACGAACGATTGCAGCTGGCCTTGATTGATTGCGATCTGACTGTCCTGCGCCTGATAAAGGCTGCGCTGGGTTTCGAGCAGCGTCAAGTAATCGATGGCGCCGGCGTCGAAACGCGCTTTGGCGATGTCATAGGCAATCTGCGATTCGGCGACGGTGGCGCGCGCCAGCACGGCGCGGTCGTTGTTACTTTTGAGCGCGGCGAGGGCGTCTTCGACTTCCTGAAATGCGATCAGCACGATCTGACGATACTGCACCGCCAGCTCTTTCTGGCGCGCGGTGACATTTTCCAGATTGCCGGTGAGCCTGCCGCCGGTAAAGATCGGCGCGAGCAAACTCGACGCAATCGAGGTTGCCGCGGCGGCCGGGCCGCCGAACCCGGCGGAGATCGCGGTGTCCAAACCCAAGGTCAGCGACGGAAAGAAGGCGGCGCGCGCCACGCCGATATCGGCATTGGCCGAAAGCAGGCCCGCCTCGGCGCTCTCGATGTCGGGCCGGGCGGTCAATAGAGTGGCGGGCGGCGTCAGATTTACCGGCGGCATGGAGAGCGTTGCCAACTCGGCGGTCGGCGCGGAAAAATTCTGCGGCGCCAACCCGAGCAGGATCGCCAAGGCATTCGCAGTCGTGCTGCGCTGCTCGACCAGCGACGCCAGCGCCGTGCGGAAACCGTTCACGGCGACGCGCTGCTGGGAAACCTCCAGGCCCGAGACGCTGCCCTGGCCGAAGCGCGCTTCGATGATACGCAAGACCTCTTCGGCGTTTTTGAGATTGAACTCGGCGATGCGAATGCGGTCGTTGAAGCTCAAGATCAGCGCGTAAAAATTGGTCGCGTCCGAGGTGACGACGAGGCGCAACGCCTCGCGATCGAACTCGCTCGCGTTGACCCGATAGTCGGCGGACTTTGCCGCGTTGCGATTTTTACCCCACAGATCGACTTCGTAGCTGATGCTGCCGCCGCCGCGCACCGAAGTGGTGTCGCGCGGATCTTGGAAGGTGCGCGAGGCCGAGCCGCTGGCAGTGATCGTCGGATAGAGCGGCGCGGCGCCGATCTTCGCCTGGGCGCGCGCCTGGTCGATTCGATGGAGCGCGGCTTCGAGATCGAGATTCTGTGCCAGCGCATTGTCGATCAAACGGTTGAGATCGGCGCTGCCGAACTCTTGCCAAAACAACGTCGTGTTCTGCTGCGTGGCGCCAACGCCGGCGACGTTACTCCAGCCGGTCGGCAGCGCCATTTCAGGCCGCTGGTAATTGGGTGCAAAACTACAGGCCGATAAAGCCAAGGACAGCGCGATGACACCATTCAATAGATGTTTACGCATGGATCACCTCACTCCGAAGCTAGGGCAACCACCGGGTCGAGCTGGGCCGCTTGGCGTGCGGGCAGGTAACCGAAAATCAAACCGGTGGCCGAGGCGCAGGCGAAGGCGAGCGCCGCGGGCATCACCGAAAAGATCACGGTCATGCCGCTGTAACGCAGCACCAGGCCGGCGATCATGCCGACGAGAATGCCGAGCAGACCGCCGGCGGCGCACACCACCGCGGCCTCGA
>CAMLCX010000172.1 GCA_946478635.1 uncultured Pseudomonadota bacterium | reverse complement strand
GCCAGCCGTCCACCGCGCCGGGCACGGCGATGCTAAGCGGACCGAACTGTGGAATTTTTTTGAGCCCATGCTCGTGAAAATATTCGATGCTCGCCTTGGCCGGCGCCGGACCGCTGGAGTTGAGCGCTTCGACCCTGCCAGTCTTTCTCATAAAAACCAGCGCAAAAAGATCGCCGCCGGGCCCGCTCGTTTCCGGTTTCACGACGGCCGAGACGAAGGCCGCCGCGAGAGCGGCGTCCACCGCGTTGCCGCCCTCCTGCAAAATTTTGACACCCGCCAGAGACGCCAGTTGATGCCCGGACGAGACCACGCCGTTCTGGCCCATGATTACCGGCCGCGCCGCTTTGGCAAAATTCATGCTGCTCCTATTCCAAGGATTCTCGCCGCATTGCCGCCGAGAATTTTCTCTCTGTCGATCGCGCTCAATTCCAGACCTTCAATTGCTTTCAGACTATTTTTCACCAACACGCACCCTTCTTCGGGGCCATAGGGATAATTCGTGCCGAGAACCATACGCTCCGCCGTGAAAAAATCCCTGACACATCGCAGCGTCGAAGCCGGATGGTCCGCGGTATCCACGTAAAAACGCCGGAAGGTATCCAGCGGATTCTCCGTCAGCCCATACTTATGACGGATTTCCTCGGTCCTGCCGGAATAGATGTTGATCGCCCGCTGCGCGAAGAATGCCAGCACGCCGCCGACGTCGGCGACCACCCAATTGATTTCCGGGAAGCGCTCCAACACGCGTCCGTAGACCAGGCGTGTCATTCCCACGGTGCTGTCGAAAGCCCAGCCGAAGATGAGCGTCGGCATGATATCGATGCCCACCGCCTCCGTCGCCAATGGCGCGGTCGGATGGATGTAAACCGGCAGCTTGTACTTCGCCAGGCGCTCGTAAAGCGGAAAAAGCTCTTCGCGGTCGAGCGCCTGGCCATTCAAATTGGCGAAACACCCAAAACCGCGCAGACCGAGATCGTTGACCGCCCTCTCGAGCTCGTCGAGTGATGCCTTGATGTTGCAGGTCGGCAATGTGAAAAATCCGATGAAGCGCTTCGGATGCTGGCGCGCGATCGCGGCGATGGCGTCGTTGGCGATCCGCGCAATCTCAATGGCTCCTTGCCCCTCGAAGCGGTCTGCGCCCGGAGCGGGAATCGTCAGTATATGGATATCGATACCCAAGCGATCCATATGATCGAGGCGCCGTTCGATGTCCCGCCCCTGAAATGTCGCGGTGTTGATGCGGCATTTGAGCGCTTTGTCGTAGAAGTATATCATGCCGCTATGCGGGTCCGGCTCTTCGAGAACCACCGCTCCGTCGAGCCGCTTCATCTCGGCGATGTAAGGCTCGGGAAATACGTGCGCCTGAAAATCAATGATCATGTTCGGGACCCAGGACCTTACAGGCCGTAGAGCGCCCTGGCGTTATTGTCGAGAATCTTGTTGACCACCTGCGGCGGCACGGAACCGTCTTCTTTAAGGTTTCGCAAAGCGAGAATCTCCGACGACGTGTCGTTGTGGCCGTAATCCGTGCCGATCACCAGCATATCGTCTCCCGCGTATTTCAATACGTAGGGCAAATCGTCATCGGTCTGGCAGGTGACCCAGATCTTGTTTTTGCGCAGCACCTCGCTCTTGTCGACCTTGATCCCGCTGCGCTCGAAGCGCCGGGCGAAATCGTGAATCGCATAGGGCACCCACTGCGAGCTGACTTCGATGAAGGCCCATCGGGTGTTCGGAAATTTTTCCGGAATCCGGTTGAAGATCAGCGAGTGAAACGACCCGACCACGGCCAGCTTGAATTTGTTAAAGCCGCACTCGTCGAGAAAGTATTCATGCACGACGAAGCTGCCGGTCGCCGAGTGAACGCAGATCGGCAGGTCGAGCCTGCCCGCTTCCTCATAGATCGGAAAAAAATGGGAGTCGCTGATCCGCTTGTCGCCTTCCAGACCGCGCATGAAAATACCGCAGGCGCCGTTTTCCTTGGCGAAGCGCGCTTCTTCGATCGCCTGATCCATGGACAAGAGCGGCAGCACCGCGACCCAGCGCAACCGGTCCGGCGCTTTCTTCCAAATGTCGATCAGCCAGCGGTTGTAACTCCGCGCGACCGCCAGCTCGACATCCGGCCGGCGCGTAAACGGGCGGAGGAAGATCGTCGGATAGAGCACCTGGACATCGATGTCGAGCTCGTCCATATGCTGGAGACGCGCTGCAATGTCCTCCATCTCGCGAGACTCCCGGGCCGTATCGTGACCCACGTTGCGCGCCTTGCCGATATGCGTTCCATCGACCAACCAAGACTCGCCGCCCGAGCTTGCGTCGTTCGGCGTCGGTACGATGCGCGGCCTGAAGCTCCGCTCCGATTCCAGCAAATAATCCCAGGTATGCTCCGTTTCTAAAACGTGGGCATCCGCGTCAATCACCGCCATGATTACAATCCTCCTGATTTCGAACGCCCGCTCCGGCCCAACGGATCGATAGGCGTTTTTTCCGTCTTCGATCCGACCGAATTATTGCAGGCCTGACAGGTGTAGTCGTAAAGCTCGCCGTCGGGCAAAACCAGCAACAACCGCTGGCGCACGGGCATGGCCCGGCCGCACTTGTTGCAGTAAAGCAACGAGGCGTTGAATTGATCGAATGACTGCTCCATCGACTTGATCCGATTAGACTTTGTGCTCCCCTTCCTGTTCCCCCGCCTTTCTCGCTTTGGCTTCCTTGATTACCTTCTCGGCGAGATGGGCCGGCAATTCCTCATAGTGGGAAAATTCCATGTGAAATTCTCCCCGCCCGCTGGTTAGGGCGCGCAGGTCGGGGGCATATTTTAAAACTTCCGACATCGGCACTCTGGACTTGATGACCTGCGTGTGGCCTTTGGTATCCATGCCAAGAACCTTGCCGCGGCGGCTGTTGAGGTCGCCGATAACGTCGCCCATGCATTCGTCGGGAACCGTAACGGCCATGTTCATGATCGGCTCGAGCAACACGGGCTTGGCTTTCTCGACGGCATTTTTGAAACCCATGGACGCAGCGATTTTGAAAGCCATGTCCGATGAATCGACATCATGGTAAGAGCCATCGTAGAGTGTCACTCGCACATCCACCACCGGATAGCCGGCAAGATACCCGCTGAGCAACGCTTCGCGCACGCCTTTTTCCACGGCGGGAATATAATTGCGCGGCACGGCGCCGCCAACGATCTGATCGACGAATTCGAACCCCGCGCCGTGCGGCAGCGGCTCGACCTTGAGCCAGGTATCCCCATATTGGCCGCGCCCGCCCGACTGTTTTTTGAGTTTTCCCTGCGCGCTGGCGCTGCTGCGTATGGTTTCTTTGTAGGGGACCTTGGGCGCCTTTAAGACGACCTCGGCGCTGTATTTCCGTTTGAGCTTCTCGACGATGATTTCAATATGCTGCTGCCCCATGCCCGAAAGAATAAAATCGCGCGTCTCCTCGTCGCGGTGCAGCGCGATGGTCGGATCTTCTTCCATCATGCGATGCAGCCCCTGGGGCACTTTTTCCTCGTCGGCCTTGCTCTTCGGTTCCAACGCAAAAGAGATCACCGGCGAGAAATGCGCCGGCCCCTCGAACTGAAGCACCGCCTTCTCGTCACAAAGCGTATCGCCGGTGGTAACTTCCTTTAATTTTGCCGCCGCGACGATCTCGCCCGCAAGCGCTTCCTTGACGGCCTCCTGTTTCTTGCCTTCCAGACGAAACATGTGGCCGATTTTCTCGCGCGACTGTTTGTTGACATCGAGACAGGCCATATCGGAGGCGATTCTGCCGGAGATCACGCGCATGACGGAAAGCTTCCCCGCAAATGGATCGCTGATCGTCTTGAATACATAAGCCGAAAATGGCGCGTCAGGATCTTGTTTTCGTTTGACGGCTTCGCCGCTGGAGGGATGCTTCGCTTCGACCTCGCCCTCGTCGATGGGGGAAGGCAAATAATCGGCCACCGCATCGAGCAGTTGCGCGATGCCGATTTGGCGCGTCGCGGAACCGAAAAGTATGGGAAAAATCTTTCGCTCCCGAACCCCGTTACGCAGCGCTTGCTTGATCTCATCGTTCGACAATTCTTTGCCGTCGAGAAATTTCTCGAGCATCTCGTCATCGGTTTCCGAAACGTCCTCGACGAGCTTCTGGCGCATCTCTTCAGCCGCGCCTTGTAAATCGTCAGGGATCGCCGTCTCGGCGCATTTGCCGGAATCACCCTCGTACAGAAAAGCCTTCATCGAAAGTAAATCCACGACGCCCCTGAAACCAGCCTCAACACCGATCGGCAGCTGGAGATAAACCGCCTTGGTTCCCAACGTCTCGAGCAATGGCGCGATCCTTTGCTCCACATCGCCCTGCTCGTGATCCATCTTATTGACGAAAAGTAGCCGGCTTACGCCGTCGGCATTGGCCTGGGCCCATAATTGCTCGGACTCGACCCTTAGGCCAACCGATGGATTGAGGACAAACACCGCGCCGCGAAATGCGCGCATCGAGTTGATCGTGTCGGCGATAAAAGCCGCGTAACCCGGCGTGTCGACAATCGTGATCGGAAATCTTTTCCACGACAACGAATGAAACGCCGTTGAAATCGAAATATGATGCTTGATTTCCTCGGGCTCGTGGTCAAGCACCGACGTTCCGTCGACTACCTTACCTAACCGCTGCGTCGCTCCCGCCCCAAACAACATCGCTTCACCTAACGAGGTCTTGCCCGAACCTCCTTGACCTAGAATGCCGACGTTACGAAGTTTTTCTAGCTCCGCTGCAGTCATGTCGATGGGCTCCTCCTTATTGGATATTGCTAAGTGTGAACTCGCGCTTTCACTTCCTGGAGCGAATTGCGCTCGTGGATGATCCGTAAACCGTCAAGCGTTAAAAACTCGTCAACCGCGCCGATGCTGGAGCATTCCGACGCCACCAGGGGCGCAAGCCCGCCGGTGGCGACCACTTGAGCGCGCACATTGCACTCGTCTTGAATTCGCCGCACGATACCGTCGACTAAGCCGACGTAGCCATAGAATATTCCGGCCTGAATGGAATTGATGGTATTGCGACCGATAACTTCTTTGGGTTTGACGATCTCGATGCGCGGCAATTTCGATGCGCGTTGGAACAGCGCCTCAAGCGAAATAGACAAGCCGGGCGCAATCGCGCCACCGACATACTCGCCCCGTTTGGAGATCAGATCGATGGTGGTCGCCGTGCCGAAATCGACGATGATGCAGGCATCGTGAAATTTCTCGTAGGCGGCAATGCCGTTGACAATGCGGTCGGCGCCGACATCTTTGGGATTTTCATAAAGAATTGGCATTCCGGTCTTGACGCCGGGACCGACAATCAACGGTTCTAGCTTAAAAAACTTATCGGCGAGCTCCTGGGTGGTCGTGAGCATCGGCGGGACGACGCACGAAACGGCTATGGCGGAAATCTGCTTGGCGCGGTGCCCGGAGTAGTCGATCAGCTGCGAGATGATGACGCCGTATTCGTCGGCGGTGCGCTCCGCCTGGGTCGCCATGCGCCAATGGGTGATTAGTTTTTTGCCCTGATATAGACCCAGTACGATGTTGGTATTACCGATATCGATGGCGAGTAGCATGAGTTTCCGTATCAGCTCTCCACTAGAATCACTTCACCGGAGACGATCGCCCGGCGCTGCCCGTGTTCCTCCTGCACCAGAAGAGCGCCTTCGCGGTCAATGCCCAGAGCGCGGCCGGTTATGGCCTGGTCGCCGAGCTCGACTCGTACAAGCTGGCCGCGCAAGCCAAAATGCGCTTCCCACCGCGGCCGTAAAGCGTCGAAGCCGGTCTCTTCAAGCTCTCCATAGCACCTGTCGAGGTCTTGAATCAATCTCACTAACACGCTTTCGCGCGAAACGTCCTCCCCGGTCAGATCGGCCATCGAAGTCGCACGTGGACGCAGTTCGTCAGGCATGGCGGCAGCACGATAATTGACATTCAGCCCGATGCCAAGAATGACATATTCGACCCGCTGCGCATCGCAAGCGGCTTCAGTGAGAATCCCTGCGAGCTTCTTGCCGTCAACAAGAATATCGTTCGGCCACTTGATTACGGGCGGTCGGACCAGAAACGCAGCAACCGTTTCGACCAAGGCGACGGCCGCGGTCAAGGTGATCTGCGGCGCGAACCGCGGGAGTAATTTGGGTCGAAGAACAATCGACAGATAGAGGTTACTGCAACGGGGGGATTCCCAGCGCCGCCCCAAACGGCCGCGCCCTTGGGTCTGCGATTCCGCGATGACGATTTCACCTTCGGCGGCGCCACGCTCGGCGAGTGCGCGTCCATGAGTATTGGTCGAAGGGATTTCTGTGAAGTAATGAAAGGCGGAGCCCAAACGTTTCGCGCTTAGAAGCGCACGAACGCGCTCAAGATCGAGCGACGCGCCCGAAGAAGCCCGAGTTATGCTTTCAATCTCACTTGGCGGCATTCATGGTAATCTTCATGTTAAAATCGACCACCGGCGCCGAATGAGTGAGTGCGCCCGAGGAAATGTAATCCACGCCGGTGGCCGCAACCTGGCGAATATTTTCCAGGGTGATGCCGCCAGACGCCTCTACGCCGGCGCGCTTGTTGATCAATTTGACCGCTTCGGCCATCTGGGCGAGCGTCATGTTATCGAGCATGATGACGTCCGCTCCGGCGTCAATCGCTTCTTGAACCTGCTTCAGGCTGCTCGCCTCAACTTCAACTTTCGCCATAAACGGCGCGTGCCGGCGCACCGCTTTGACCGCCTCGGCGATCGAACCGGTGGCTTCGATATGATTGTCTTTAACCAAGGCCGCATCGTAAAGCCCGATTCTATGATTCATCCCGCCGCCCATGCGCACGGCATATTTCTCCAGCGTGCGCAGCCCCGGTGTCGTCTTGCGCGTATCGAGAACCTTGCAGGGAAAATCCTTGACGGCCTCGACATACTTGCGCGTGAGCGTCGCATTGCCCGACAACCGTTGGAGAAAATTGAGCGCCGTCCGTTCGGCCAAAAGAAGCGCCCGCACCGGGCCCACCGCTTCGGCCACCACCGAGCCTTCTTTGACTTCCGCGCCGTCCCTGGTGCGCAAGCGTACCTCCACCCTGTGATCGATGAAGTAAAAAATACGTTCGAGCAGAACTAAACCAGCCACGACGCCGTTTTTTTTGGCTCGGAATAAACCCGTGCCGCGCGATTCAGCTGAGATCGTCGCCATCGTCGCCAAATCGCCGGCGCCGATGTCCTCGTCCAGAGCGTCGCGGATCAATCTTTCTATCTGCGGGCTAACATGGATATCCATTGGCTCAATTCCTTTCCGCCTGGATTTCCTGAATCTTCTCCAAGCTGCTGGTGAGCGTGCGAATCTTTTCTTCGAACTGAACCGCCTTGTCCTTTTCCTTTTGAATGACCTCGGGTTTGGCTTTCGCAATAAAGTCACCGTTGGCGAGTTTCTTTTGCACGCGCGCAAGCTCGCCTTCGACTTTGCCGACCTCCTTGGAGAGTCGCGCCCGCTCCTCATCCAAATTGACCAAATCGTCCAGAGGCAAATAAATTTCCAGGGCGCCGACAACCGCAGTGGCCGCTCCCTTCGGCCGGTCGGCGACAGAGCGATAATCCGTCGACCCGACGCGCGCCAGCGCGCGCAGATAAGGCTGCTGCTCGCGCAAGAACGCCAGGTCTGTTGCCGCGCCGCAAAAAACAATTCTCACTTCTTTCCCCGGCGGGCAATTCATTTCCGTGCGGAGATTTCGAATGGCTCGGATTACGCTCATCAGAGACGTCATTCGATTCTCAGTCTCCTCGTCGATCCAACTCGGACAAACGGACGGGTAGGAGTGGATCATGATGCTCTGCCTATTTTCGCCAAGCACCTGCCAGATTTCTTCGGTCACGAACGGCATGATCGGATGGAGCAGGAGCAGAATTTGGTCCAACAACTCTTGCAACAGCTTGCGACTTCGAACGGCGTCAGCCGGGTCGCTGCTGTTGAGCGCCAGCTTGCTCATTTCGATGTACCAGTCACAGAACTCATGCCAGGTAAACTGATAAAGCGCATTGGCGTAATCGTTAAACCGGTAGGCGTCGACGGCAACGCGGGCTTCCTGAACCGTGCGGGCCAAACGCGAGCGAATCCAACGCTCGGCGAAACTAAGATCCTTGCTTTCGAGAAAGTTTTTGGAATCCGCTTGCATTGGCTCCACTGCCGCGAGATTCATTTGCACGAACCGTGCGGCGTTCCATAGTTTATTGACAAAGTTTTGATATCCGGAAATACGATCTTCGGCGAGCTTGATGTCCCGCCCCATAGCCGCCATCGCGGCCAGGGTAAAGCGAAACGCGTCGGTCCCATACTCCTTCATCACGTCCAAGGGATCGATGACATTACCCTTGGACTTGGACATCTTTTGGCCTTGCTCGTCCCGGACGAGCGCATGGATGTAGACGTCGTGAAACGGCACATCGTCCCTGAATTTAAGCCCCATCATGATCATCCGCGCCACCCAGAAAAATAGAATATCGAAACCGGTGACCAGCGCGGAGGTCGGATAAAAGATTTTTAAATCCTTCGTATCATCGGGCCACCCGAGGGTGGAAAACGGCCAGAGCGCAGAAGAGAACCACGTGTCCAAAACGTCCGGGTCCTGGATTAGCTCGGCGCCGCCGCAGGCTGGACACCGCTCCGGCGTTTGACGCGCGACGATGGGTCGAGCATCTTTCGAGAGTATGTAATTGCCGTCGGCTGCGGCGATCAGGTTGCCGGCGTCACAACTCTTGCAATACCACGCCGGAATCTGATGGCCCCACCAGATTTGTCGCGAGATGCACCAGTCCTTGATGTTCTCCATCCAGGCAAAATAGGAATTGCGCCACCCGTCGGGCACGATCTGAATCCGATTCTCGCGCACAACCTGAAGCGCCGGCTGCGCCAAAGGCTTGATATCGACGAACCACTGGGGCGTCAAATAGGGCTCAATCGGTGTCT
>CAMLCX010000171.1 GCA_946478635.1 uncultured Pseudomonadota bacterium | reverse complement strand
TTCGGGGGTGACGCCTTTGGGATATTCTCCGTCGCGTTCTTGTGATACCCCGCAGTTTGCTGCGGGATAGTTCATTTATTCGACGGCCGAGAAGAATGTCAAATCATGACTGACCCTAACCATTGGTTCAAGACGTTCAAGCCGTTCAATCCCCCGGATCGAGTCCGGGGTCCGTTCAAATCGTTGCAGCCGTTGCAAGTCGGGGCCGGTTCTAAGTTCAAAGTTCAAGGTAACTGGGGACTCACTAAAACTTGTTCCAGTGGTTCCAGTCGTTTCAAATCGGGGCTCGGGTCAGTCGGTCTTTTCCGGGAATAGCCCCGGCATCCATCGCGACGCCAGCGCGGCCGGAAATGCGAGGCGTAGCGGCGCGCGCGGGCTTGCGGATTTGAGCACCCCCCTATCCATCAAACCCGAGACGATGCGGCGCGCCTGGCGCTCGCCCGTGCCGACGATCGCGGCTGCATCGCCGCGCGGTAGTTCGCCGCGATAGAGCACGGCTTCGAGAATACTTCCCGATTTCGGCGCAAGATGGCCAAGTCGAATCTCTTCTTCGACCCACATCAGAATGCGCGTGCGCAAGCGGTTCGGCTGAACGAGTTCTTCCATGAATTTAACCTGGTCGATGCACAGCTCCAGGAAAAACCGCGTGAACGCGACTAGCGCTTCTTCGCTCAGATTGCCGCGTCCATCGAGATCGCTGCGGCGGGGCTGATCAGAATTGGCCAGATGACTTTTGTACGGTGCGAGGTTGCGGGCGAGACCGCGAGCGACAGACCACATTGCGCCTGTATCCAACGTCTCGAGGAGGGTCGCATGGGATACCAGCCGGGCGACGCGCCCATTACCATCCAAGAAGGGATGTATCCAGAGCAGCCGGTGATGCGCCGCCGCAGCCGAAAGTATTTTTTCCGTCCTGCCCAAACGGCCGTAGGCGTTCTCGAAATGGGCGAGGAATCGCGGTAGCGCGCCGGGGCTGATGGGGATGTGCTCACCGACGCGCACATTACGGTGCCTTAGCTGACCTGGGATAACTCTCAGTCGCTCGCCGGTGTCTGGGTTCTCAATCCAAAGAAGTTCATCCGGTAGTAATGTGCAGAAGCGATGGTGAATTTCCTTAATCCCTGCCAATGATACGGAACGATCTTTAAGCCCTCCACCATCGATCCATTGCTGAACAGTAATATGCGCCTTCGCTTCAAGCTGAAGATCTCGCTTGTGCGGATCATTGCTATAGTCGTTATTGAGCGCACGTTCGATGTCGACGGGATGAGTCTCGTGGCCCTCGATCAGATTGCTGTAGTAGCAGTTCATGGCTCGCACCAAGTCCGCGAGCGCCGCGCGCACACCGTCGGGTAGGCTGCGCCGGAATCCGGCTGAGCGGGCCGCTACTTCGATGGCAAGATCGGTAAGTTCACCTCGGTGGACCGACCCCTCGGAAATCACCATCGGTTCCATTAGTGCGACAGCTTCGCCACCATCCGTGACCGGTAGAATGTCCGGTTTAATGTCCGATTCCATTTCGTTTATAACCATTAAGTATCATAGGCTTACAAGCATTAAAAGCGAATAATGGCAAATTACAAGACCGGTATTTGTCAACCTTATGGAAGACTTTCGTGGCGTTCTGGGTTGTTAAGGTAGTGGAGGAACTTAACAGCCGATTGGCGATTGGTGTCTACCAGACTTGCCTAAGTCTACTAACCGCCATCCAGCCGGCGAACAGGGCGGCTCAATCACGCAGTGCGCTGCCGGCGCTGGTCGCGACATGCGCGGCCTTGATGGGATCGCGCAGGATGCCTTTGGGATCTTGGCCGGCGCGCACGGCTTCGATGGCGGTTCGGAGAATACGGCGGAACAGGATCACCCCTTTGTCCGAGGTCACCAGATGCTCCAGGCCATGGAGCGCGATCGGCCCCTGGCCTTCGACGGCTTCTTTGTCGTCGGGGTGACGCTGCGTGTGCTCATAGCTCGAATTTTTGCGCCCGCCCGGGGCGAGCTGTTCGCGCCCGCGGGTCTGATCCTGGCCGTCGTCGGAGAGCCAGCGAATGCTCGCGCCGAGCTGGTGCGTGTCATCCACCGGCATGCAATACGTGACCGCGCGCACCCGTTCGGTCTTGGGCTCGTCGGTATAGACCAGGTGGACGTTGAGCGGCATGAGCATCTCCCAGATGAGCTCCCACCACTTGCCGTTTTCCAGTCTGCGCACCAATACGAAGCGCATGCCCATTTCGGTCTCTTCGTATTTCACCTCGTCGGGGTTGATGCCGTAGGAGCGGGATGGAAACTGGGCGCCGCTGTGGAGCGTGTGCAGCCAAAAGGTGTGCAGAGCGTCCATTAAATTTTCTTCCGCCTGAAGCCAATTGCAGTTCACCGGACCGCCGACGCGCGGGCCGAGACGGGCGGTGAGCGTGCCGCCCAGGTTGCGCCAGACGTCGTAGATCGGGAACTGGGGAATTTTTTCCAGCGGCCCCAGGTAAGCGAAGACCAGGCCGCCGAACTCGCGCACGGGATAGGCGGGGTGGTGAATCTGTTTTAGAAACGGATTGACCGCGGGCTCCAGCGGCATCTCGATGACGTTGCCTTCGACGTCGTAAAGCCAGCCATGGTAGCAACAGCGTAGCCCGCGCTCTTCGACTCGGCCAAATTCCAGCGAAGTGCCGCGATGGCTGCAGCGAAAAAACAACAATCCCGCCTGCCCCCGGCCGTCGCGAAAGGCAATGAGATCTTCGCCGAGGATGCGCACCTTCTTGGGCAAATCGGCGAGATCCGCAGAGAGACAGACCGGCTGCCAGTAGCGGCGCATAAGCTCGCCGCACGGCGTCCCCGCTCCGACCCTGGTCAACTCCGGATCGGGCTCAGGAATCTTGAGTCCATAGGCGCTTTTCATAATCGGGCAACCCCACGGCTGTAAGCATGCAAGCGGTCAATTCTTTGGTTGACAGTTAGTTATGATGTTGTTTACGGAATGAGAACAAGCTTGCCTGTCGATATTCTACTTTCCAAGCGGCGGTGCGCTTGGGCGGCTTCCGAAAGGGGCAGGGGTTTCTCGCCGAACAGCTGAAGCTTTCCACTGCCGGCCCAGGAAAAAATGTCCTTGGCCCGGTGTAACAGCTCTTCCCGATCCAATAGGTAGTGCGCCAGGCTCGGCCGCGTCAAGAATAGCGAGCCTTTTGTTGCGAGTAGTGCCGGATCCACGGCTCCCACCGGGCCGCTCGACTGTCCCAATAGGACGAGATATCCACGCGGTTTGAGGCAATCCAAGCTTTTGAAAAAAGTGCTCTGGCCGACGGAATCGTAAACGACGTCAACTCCCCGTCCGTTCGTAAGGGTTTTAACCTCGGCAAGAAAATCAGTTTTAGTATAGAAAATGACTTCGTCGGCGCCGGCTGTTTTGGCGGTTCGCGCCTTCTCCTCGGTCGACACTGTGCCGATGACTCGAGCGCCGAGCATTTTGGCGATTTGAACCAGGTAGAGTCCGAGCCCTCCAGCCGCGGCATGGACCAGCGCGGTGTCGCCTCTTTTCAACGGAAATGTGCTGTGCGTTAAATAATGCGCCGTCATTCCCTGGAGCATTAAGCTTGCCGCTACGGCTGACGGAATCTTCTCCGGCACCGGTGCGAGCTTGGCGGCTGGGACGACGGCATATTCGGCGTAGGATCCCGAAATCATCGCGTAAGCAACCCGATCGCCGATTTTAACTTGCGTCACGCCCTCGCCGACTTTGTCGACGACTCCGGCGCCTTCCATGCCCAGCGTAAACGGCGATTTCTGCGGATAAAGGCCGGTGCGGTGATAGATGTCGATGAAGTTAACGCCGCTGGCCTCGACTCTTACGAGTGCTTCGCCCGGTTTCGGGTCGGGAACCGGGATGTCCTCAAGCCGGAGAGCTTCCGGGCCGCCATAATTGTGGACTCGAATTGCCTTCATCGATTGACTCGCTTGCTCGGTGTGTACTCGTGAAATGCCTATCGCGTCGGCAATCCTATTTCAATTGATGAAGCTCCCGCGCGCGCCGATATTATAAAGAGCCGATTGGGCGAGTGAATTAACGCTCGGGTTGTGGTAAGCAATTTCCCCTATGGCCGATGTCGGCGCCAACTACCAAAAAATTATCGGACGCATTCATGAAGCGGCGGCGAAAGTTGGACGCGATCCGTCCGAAATTAAATTGCTGGCCGCGGCCAAGTCGCAAAGTATCGAGGCGATCCAAGCAGCGGTGGCGGCGGGCGTGAAACTGATTGGCGAAAACTACGTTCAAGAAGCGCAAGCGAAGAAGCAGGCGATTCGTGAGCCGGCGGAGTGGCACATGATCGGCCACCTGCAGCGCAATAAAGCGAAGGCTGCGGTGGAGCTCTTCGATGTCATCGAATCGCTGGACAGCGTAGCGCTGGCCCGGGAGCTGGACAAGGAAAGCGCCAAACGCGGCAAGATCGTTCGCGCTTTTATCGAAGTCAATTTATCCGGAGAGGAGAACAAGACCGGCATTGCCAAACATCAGGTGAAGAGGTTACTCGAAGATGCGGCGGCGCTGGCGCATGTCGCCATCGCGGGATTGATGACGGTACCGCCGTTTCGGGAAGATCCCGAAGAAGTCCGCCGGTATTTTCGCGAGCTCCGCGAGTTGCGCGCGGAACTCGGTGATTTTCGTTTGACCAATGTTGACTTGAAAGAGCTCTCCATGGGAATGACGCACGATTACCTGGTCGCGATCGAAGAGGGTGCGACCATTGTGCGTATCGGCACGGCGCTATTCGGGCCGCGGAGCGTTTGACGCGATGTTCATTGTCGCCAATCTTCTGGTCGCAATCGCCCAAATGCTCGATTACCTCCTCTGGGCGTATATGTGGATTCTTATCGGCCGCGTGATCATTTCCTGGGTCAGTGCCGATTACGGCAACCCCATCGTGCGGTTTCTTTATGCCGTAACCGAGCCGGTACTCCGGCCGGTGCGCCGCAGGTTGCCGATATTCGCCGGCGGGTTCGATTTGTCGCCGATCGTAGTCTGGCTCGGGGTTGTTTTCCTGCAGCGATTTCTGATTAGCTCGCTTTACGAGCTGGCCTATGCACTGAAGTAACTCTCGGAGGGTGGGTCCATGAAAACTCTCTATGCTGCCGATATTCGCGACAGCCAGCTGGTCGACGGCTTCTTCTTGGTGGCTGCGAAGCATCATGGGGTCACCAAGAACGGCATCGGCTATTTGACCCTCAAGCTGCTCGATCGCAGCGGTGAAATCGAGGCACGGGTGTGGGAGCGCGCCGAAGATATGGGTCGCGGCTTTGACAGAAACGATTTTGTGCGCGTGCGCGGTCAGGCGTTGCTGTATCAAGGGAAAGTGCAGATCCGCGTGCAGGATGTCGTGCGCGTCGATGCGTCGAAGGTCGCGCCGGAGGATTTCCTGCCGAAAAGTGCTTCCGACCCGGCCGCGATGCTGGAGGAATTGCAGGGGATTCTCCGGGGCATCACAAATCCATATCTGTTAGCGCTCGCGGAAGCGTGTTTCGCCGATGCAGAACTGATGAACGCGCTGCGGTCCGCGCCGGGCGCCAAGACGATTCATCATCCTTATCTAAGCGGCCTGTTGGAACACACGCTGTCGCTGACAAAGCTCATCCTCAAGGTGGTCGAAAACTATGAGGGCGTTGATCGTGATCTCTTGTTGATCGGCGGGTTTCTGCACGACATCGGCAAGGTCTATGAATTTTCCTACGATCGCGCCATCGACTACACCGACGAAGGACAGCTTTTGGGCCACCTGGTTATGGAAGTTGAGTTGGTGGATAAAAAAATCGGCGCCATCGCGGATTTTCCGCCCGAGCTGGCGATGCTGGTCAAACATCTGCTCGTGAGCCATCATGGCGCCTATGAATTCGGCTCGCCCAAGTTGCCGCAGACGCTCGAAGCCGTTATTCTCCATTCGCTGGACGATCTCGATGGCAAGATTCAAGCGATAAAAACTTTGCCGGAGAAAGAACCCGGCTCTAAATGGACGGTATTTCATCGGGCTTATGGCCGAAGTTTTTATCGTCAAAAATCCGCTCTGGATGACAGTGATTCGTGATTCAACCCATAAGGGGATAACCAAATGAAAAACTTTGTTGCCGGTGATTGGATCGACAAGCCGAAAAAGATTGAAGTGCGCAATCCCTTCGATAATTCGGTCATTGACACGGTTCCGAAAGCCGATGGCGCCGACTTGGAGAAAGCGCTGCTTTACGCCGAGCGCGGCGCTAAGGTCATGGCGAAACTTTCGAGCTATGAGCGCTGGAAAATATTACGCAAAGCGGCCGATCTCATGGCGGCTCGCAACGAAGAGCTCGGCCAGATCATTTCCAAAGAAGAAGGCAAAGTCATCGCCGAGGGTCGCGGTGAAGCGAGCCGGGCGGTGGAAACTATGATGGGATCCGCCGAAGAGGCCAAACGCATTCATGGCGAGACCATACCACTGGACGCCGACCCCACCGGCAGCAAGAAACTCGGCTTCACGTTGCGCATTCCATGCGGTGTGGTCGCGGCCATTGCACCGTTCAATTTTCCGCTCAACCTGGTCTGTCACAAAGTCGGGCCGGCGCTGGCGGCGGGCAATACCGTGCTCGTCAAACCGGCGTCGGATACGCCGCTGTCGGCTCTCAAGCTCACCGAGATTCTGCTCGAATCCGGCTTGCCGCCAGAGGGCATTCAATGCATCACGGGCTCGGGCGGCGAAATCGGTGATGCTCTGGTCGCCGACCGGCGCGTGCGCAAAGTGACGTTTACCGGCAGCCGCGAGATCGGCGACCGCATTTGCCGCACGGCGGGAATCAAAAAAGTCACCATGGAGCTTGGCTCGAACAGTCCGGTCATTATCATGCCGGATGCCGATCTGAACAAAGTGGCTGCGGTGGTGTCGATAACCGGTTACGGCAATGCCGGCCAGACCTGTATATCGACGCAGCGTGTGCTGGCGGCCAAGAAAATCTACGGGGATTTTCTTGGCGCACTCAAACCCAAAGTCGAAGCACTGACGACCGGAAATCAGCTCGATGAGAAATCGAAGGTCGGGCCGATGGTAAAAGAGAGCGAGGCCGCGCGCGTCGACGAATGGATCAGCGAAGCCGTTGGCGGCGGCGCTCGGCTGGTCGCCGGCGGCGGCAGGCGGGGCGCCATTTATATGCCGGCCGTTGTCGCGGATGTCCATCCGGACATGCGCATCTCCCGCGACGAATTGTTCGGCCCTGCCGTTGCCGTGACCCCCTTCGACACGATTGAAGAAGCGATTGCGCTGGCGAACGATAGCGTTTACGGGCTCGCCGCAGGCATCTTCACGGAGAACGTGGAATGGGCGATGAAGTTTGCGCGCGAAGCGGAAGCGGGCAACTTGCACGTCAACTGGGGCTCCCAGTGGCGCGTCGATCTCATGCCTTACGGCGGTTTAAAAGATTCGGGTTTCGGCAAAGAAGGGCCGAGATACGCCGTTGATGAGATGACCGAACTCAAGATGGTGGTGTTTCATTTGAATTCGTAGGTTGAGAAGGGCGGAAATGAATAAACCGAAATTTTATGTCGAGCCATTTCTACAACGGGTGAACCACGCATGAGATTAGATGGAAGAAAACCGGCGCAACTGCGGCCGATGAAGATTACTCCGGGTTACATCAAAACCGCCGACGGTTCGGTGTTGATAGAAATGGGCGCCACGAAAGTCATTTGCACGGCAAAACTTGAGGATCGGGTCCCGCCTTTTTTGCGCAATAGCGGCAAAGGCTGGATCACTTCCGAATACGGGATGTTGCCCGGATCCTCGGAGACGCGCATCTCACGAGAGTCGTCGCGCGGCAGAGTCGGCGGCCGCACGCACGAGATTCAGCGCTTGATTGGCCGCAGCTTGCGCACCATCGCCGAGCTGCGGAGCCTGGGTGAAAAAACCATTTGGGTCGACTGCGATGTCATTCAAGCCGACGGTGGCACGCGCACGGCATCCATCACCGGCGCTTATGTGGCGCTGGCCGAGGCTTCACACAAGTGGTTACGCAAAGGAATCCTCGCGGCCAATCCAATCAAAGATTCTGTTGCGGCCATAAGCATCGGTATCGTGGACGGCAAGATACTCCTGGACTTGTGCTACGAGGAGGACAGCAAGGCCGATGTCGATATGAATTTTGTCATGACCGGCTCGGGAAAATTCATCGAGGTGCAAGGCACTGCCGAGAACTCGCCGTTCACGAAGAAGCAAATGGAGCGCATGGCCGACATTGCGCAGCAAGGAATCAAAGAGCTGCTCCGGGAGCAGAAAAAAGTTATCGCCTCTCTCTCCTAGCGCGATTTTGACGTGTCGGATCTCTTAGTTGCCACCACGAACGCGGGAAAGTTCGCCGAAGTGCAAGCGTTCCTCAAGAAGCTTCCGCTGCGAATTGTATCGATCAAAGCCCTGATCCACCCGCCGGCTGTCATCGAAGATGGCCGCACATTCGAAGAGAATGCACTCAAGAAAGCCAGAACATTTGCGCGCTTTTCCGGCTTGCCGAGCTTGGCGGATGATTCGGGCTTGGAAGTGGACGCGCTCGACGGAGCGCCGGGGATATACTCGGCGCGCTATGCCGGCGAGGCGGGGGATGACGCTCTTAACAATCAGAAGTTGCTCCGCGAATTGGCAGGCCTTCCCCAGGAAAAGCGCACGGCGCGGTTCGTTTGCGCGCTTGCGCTCTGTGTGCCGCAGCAAAACAGCTTCAAGGACTGGACCGTGCGCGAATCCTGCGAAGGTCAGATCGCCCCGGGTCTCATCGGCTCTCACGGTTTTGGCTACGATCCTCTATTTTTCTATCCGCCGTTTAAGAAAACCTTCGGCGAAATCGAGCGCGAACAGAAAGCGACGGTAAGCCACAGGGGCAAGGCACTCAAAAAGCTTGCCGAAACATTGCCATCGCTATTAAGGCTGCCTTCAAATCCTTGATTTTACACTCTTCCCGTGTAGAATGACCCGTGGTCGATTGACGGGGCGTAGCGCAGCCTGGTAGCGCACCTGCCTTGGGCGCAGGGGGTCGG
>CAMLCX010000170.1 GCA_946478635.1 uncultured Pseudomonadota bacterium | reverse complement strand
TCGGCGTGATCCGCAAGGCGAAGGCGCGCCTGCAGGGGCGCCGCGGCGCGAGTATTTTGCAGCCCTACGCCGACATTCGGAAATTGCTTTTGAAAGAGGCTGTGGTTTCCGAAAATACCTCCTGGATCTTTCGCTTTACACCGTACCTGCTCGCCACGACGATGCTTTTGTCGGCGCTCATCGTCCCGGTGCTGACGACCCACGCCGCCCTCGGATTCATGGGCAATATCATCGTCCTGATGTATTTATTCTTGCTCGGCGTGTTCTTTCTTGCGCTCGCGGGGTTGGATGCCGGCAGCGCCTTCGGCGGCATGGGATCGAGCCGCGAAGTCGCGCTAGCCGCGCTGGCCGAGCCGACCGTGTTGATCGCGATTTTTGGCATCGCTTTGCGCGCCGGCACGACCAGTCTCGATGGCATCATCACGCGTTTTGCCGCCGAACCGCTCCTGATGTTGAACGCAGGTCATTTGCTCGCGTTCTTCGCGTTTTTCATCGTGGCGCTGGCGGAGAACGGACGATTGCCCGTGGACAATCCCGCGACTCATCTCGAACTCACGATGATCCACGAAGCGATGATTCTGGAATATTCAGGCCGTTATCTCGCGCTGGTGGAATGGGCGGCCGGGATGAAATTGTTTTTGTTCTTGACGTTGTTGGCGAATCTGTTTTTCCCCTGGGGCGTCGCGCTCACGAACACGCCGGTCGCCCTGTTGGGCGCTTTTTTCGCGCTCGCCGTCAAACTCGCGGTGTTCGCCGCGGCCATTGCGCTGGTCGAAACCTCAGTGGCCAAGCTGCGTCTTTTCCGTGTGCCCGAGCTTTTGGCCGGATCGTTTACGGTGGCGTTGTTGGCCGTCGTGACGGCCTTTTTTATTCGATGATCGGGAATGGCCATGACCGCTGAAGTGCTGTCCAAAGCAGTCAATCTGCTGGCGTTTGCCGCGCTCGGCTTGACCATCTTGTTAATTATACGAACGAGTCTGGAGGGGCAGGTGCGCATGTTCGCGTTGCAATCGTTCGTGCTTGCCCTGCTCGCCGCGCTGATTTCGATTTACGCCGGCAGTCTCGAACTATTCGGCGTCAGCGTTGCGCTTCTTGTCGTCAAAGGCATCATGATTCCTCGCGTGCTGAATCGCGCCGTCGCAAAGATCGGCCTGGCGCGAGTTGCGGCGCCCTATCTGGGGACCACGCCGGCGCTCATTATCTGCGGGATCCTTACGATTCTGGCGTTCTACGTGATGACCCCCATCGCCGCTTCGAATCCTTTGCCCACGGCGGACGCGATTCCGCTGGCGTTTGCCGGTGTCCTGATTGGTTTCTTCATCATGGTCAATCGCCGCCGGGCGGTGACCCAGATTCTCGGATTTCTCATGCTGGAAAACGGCATCTTCTTGCTTGCGCTGTTGGCGACCTACGGCGTGCCGTTCATCGTCGAGATGGGGGTTTTTCTCGACGTGCTGGTCGCGGTGCTCATCATGGAAGTCTTTGTCTATCACATCAAGGATAATTTCGACTCCATCGACGTCGGCGAATTGGGAAAGCTGAAAGAATGATGCTGCTCGCTCTGCTCTTGATTCCGCTCGCGGCGAGCGGACTGATTGCCATCGCGCGCCGGCGCGCGCTGATGGAACTGCTGCACGCTGCGGCGGGAATGGCGACGCTGAGCGCGGCAGCGGCGATCGCAATCGAAGTGTGGAACGGTCGAGTGCTCACCGCGGCCGGCGATTTACTTCGCGCCGACGCGCTGTCGGCGCTGATGGTCGCCATCATTGCATTTCTAAATGCGATTGCGTCGTTCTATGCGGTCGGCTACATCCGGTCCGAACTCGACGACGCGCATCTGTCCCGCGTCCGATTGTTTTTCACGCTCTTTCAGCTCTTTATTTTCACCATGCTGGTCGCGGTCACGACGGACAATCTCGGCGTCATGTGGATCGCCGTCGAAGGGACGACCCTGGCGACGGTCTTTCTGGTCAATTTGCGCCACACGCGAACGTCCCTCGAAGCAGCTTACAAGTATTTGATTTTGTCGTCCGTGGGGATCGCCCTGGCCTTCATCGGCACCGCGCTTCTGTACTACGCGGGCGCGGCAAAGGCCGGTGAAATCTCCGTAAACTGGAGCGCGCTGCGCGCCGCCGCGGCGTCGCTCAATCCGGATGTGGTACGGCTGGCGTTTGTCTTTATCATCATCGGCTACGGAACCAAGGCGGGGCTTGCGCCGATGCACACCTGGCTGCCCGACGCGCACAGCGAGGCGCCCGCGCCGATCAGCGCGCTCATGTCGGGTGTATTGCTCAATGTCGGCCTGTACGCAATGATGCGCTTCAAAGCCGTGGTTGATGCGTCGGCCGGCGAGGCATTCGCCGCCCGCTTGTTGATCGGCGTGGGCCTGCTATCGCTCATGGTCGCGGCGGCCTTCCTGGTGCGGCAACGCAATTACAAACGGATGCTCGCTTATTCCAGCGTCGAACATATGGGCATCATTTGCCTCGGTTTGGGCTTCGGCGGTTATTGGGGCGTGTTCGGCGCGCTTTTGCATGTCGTCAATCATGCCCTGTCAAAATCATTGCTTTTCATACTCTCGGGCAACATTCTTCTTAAGTATCACAGCGCGGAAATCCGCGAGGTGCGCGGGCTCTTGCATGCCGCGCCGTGGACCGGCGCGCTTTTTCTCGCCGGCACCTTTGCATTGATCGGCCTGCCGCCGTTTGCGCCGTTTATCAGCGAGTTCATTATCTTTCGCGCCGGCCTGGAGAGCCATCCGTGGGCGGCGGGAACTGCGGTGATCTTGCTCGTGGTTGTCTTCGGCGGCATGTTGGCGAGCGTGAATCGAATGTTGTACGGCGAGCCGCCGGCTGATCTGCCGCGCGGCGATGTGCTACGCCTGTGGCTCGCTCCCCTCGCGGCGAATTTCGCGCTATTGCTCGTGCTCGGGCTCACCCTGCCGCCTCCGTTTGTCGCGGCGCTGCAGCAGGTATTGAAAGTGCTGGGAAACTAGATGGGCGATTTGACGGAACTCAAGCGGCGCCTGGCCGCGGCCGATTTGAATTTGACCGATATTGAAGCGCGCGGCTCGCGCGAGCTGCGCGTCGGCGTGCCGCGCGAGAGCCTCACGGCGTTCGCCGATCACCTGCGCAGTGAATTTTGCGCCCGTCCTGAGCTCATCGTCGCTGAGGATACGCGACTCGAACAGGGCGCCTTCACGTTGCGTTATATTTTCGAGATGGAAGACGGCTCCGGTTTCATCGTTGCCTCGGTCAGCGTACCTGTAGAAGATCGAACCTTCCCGTCACTCGCGACCCGATGGTATCTCGCGAGCCGTTTTGAGCGCGAAATTCATGACCTGTTTGGACTTGTGCCCACCGGTCATCCCGATTTGCGCCGTTTGCCTCTGCACCAATTTTGGCCCGACAACTACCATCCCTTGCTGAAAGACGCCCCTCCGCGGAAAGATTTTGTCGACGACGGCGAACCCTATCCGTTCCGCCGCGTCGAAGGCGAGGGCCTGTACGAAATCACGGTCGGCCCGGTCCATGCGGGCATCATCGAGCCCGGTCATTTTCGCTTCAGCGTCGAAGGCGAAACCATTATCAATCTCGAATCGCGCATGTATTTCGTCCATAAAGGGATCGAGAAGCTTTTCGAATCGGCGACACTCAACCAGGGTCTCAAATTGGCCGAACGGATTTCCGGCGACTCGAGCGTGGCGCACACGCTCGCCTTTTGCCAGGCGGTGGAAGCGCTCGCAAACACAACCATTCCGCCGCGCGCGGCCTATCTGCGAACCGTGCTGCTCGAGCTCGAACGGCTATACAATCATGTCGCCGACGTCGGGGCCATTTGCACGGATACGGGATTTGCGGTCGCCCATGCGCACGCTCTGCGTTTGCGCGAAGATCTTCTGCGCTTGAATGCGCGTCTAGTCGGACACAGGCTCCTGCGGGATTCCCTAGTTCCGGGTGGAGTGACGCGAGATTTCGGCGCGGAGCAGATTGCCGACGCGCGCGGTTCCGTTGCGCGCATCATTGCCGATTTCAATCAGATCGTTGAGATCGCGACCAGCAACGGCTTCGTGCTTGATCGCTTGCACGGCACCGGGCGTTTGAGCCAGGCGACCGCGCGCGACATGCAAGTGGTCGGCGTTCCGGCCCGTGCCAGCGGCATTGACCGGGATGCGCGGCGCGACCATCCCTTCGCTGCCTACGCAGCATTGACGCCACGCGTCGTCGTCCATGGCGACGGAGACGTGTGGGCGCGAATGATGGTGCGGGTAGAAGAAGCGCGCGAGGCGGCGCGATTGATCCGCTCGGCGCTCGAAAAATTGCCCGAGGGCAGCCTCTCTGTTTCGTTAGAGTCTCTGCCCGAAGGGGAAGGCGCGTTCGGTTTGGTGGAAGGCTGGCGTGGACCGATTTGGCACTGGGTGGTCGGAGGCAAAAACAACATGCTTCGGCGGGTCAAGATCAAGGACCCGTCATTTGCAAATTGGCCGGCCCTCAACTACGCGATTCTGAAAAACATCGTGCCCGATTTTCCGCTGGTGAATAAAAGTTTCAACTTGTCTTATGCGGGTAATGACCTTTAGCAGATTGCGAAAAAAAGAATTGGAATGCTTCGAGGACCTCAGCATGAACGGATAATCCTCGATGATATCAAAAACCCCTCCGTTCGTTCCTTCGATAAACTCAGGACAGGCTCTGGGCCTCGTCGAAGGACTCTTGACGGAGCATCCTTCGAGGTCGTTTGATGCAGCTTTTATATTCGATCATTCGAAGAATTTCATTGAGCGCGAACCATCCGGTCGCTGTGCCGATTGACTCGCGCCCGCGGCGGATGTCGCTACGCTTGCCGGGACAAATGCTGGAGCTTTTCTTTGTCGACTGCAATGCCGTGTCCCGCGGTCATGGGCGGCGATGCCTTTCCGCGGCTCACCGGAATTGAACTGAAAACATCCTGCTCGCCGAGGCGCAGAAAGCCGGTCATCTCGCCGCCGGGCTGGGCGTTCTTGAGCGCGCAATGAAGATGCATCTCGGCCGCCGAAAGGATCGGCGTGCAAGCGCTGCCCTGACCGATGACCACGGGAAGCCCCCTGGCGCCCACGACGGCCGCGACTTCGCGCGCGCGCTCGAACCCGCCGATGTGAGTGAGCTTGATTTTGAGCAAATCGGCCGCTTGTTCTTCGAGCACCGCCAAAGCGTCCTCCGGCGAGCTGACGCTTTCCTGAACAGCGATGGCGATACCGGCGGTGCGTCGCAGTTCGGCGAGGCTGCGCAGATTTCCGCGCGCCAGCGGCTGCTCGGCGTCGGTGATATGATATCGGGTAAGCTCGTTTAGTACATAACGAGCGTCGACGAGCGAATACGCCGCGTTGCCGTCGACGCGGATCGACGCATCCGGACCGACCGCTTCGCGCACCGCGCGCACCCGTTCGATGTCTTGCTGCTGATCCTGCTGGCCGATTTTTATCTTGAAGGTTCGAACGCCATCCTGTTTGAGTTCACGCGCGCGCACGACAATCGATTTCGGCCCGAGATCCATTCCCAATCCGCCGACAAGTTCGATCTCGCGCCGGTAAGGTCCTCCCAAAAGGCGGCAGAGAGGGAGTTGGTACAATTTTCCCAAAGCGTCGAAAATTGCGATCTCGATGGCCGCTTTCGTGATCGGATGGCCATAGCGAACCCGGTGAAGCTTGCCGACAACGCTGCCCGTCTCTTCGAGGTTCATGCCGATCAGCGCCGGCGCAAAGTATTTTTGCGCCATGATCTCCATGGTCTCTAACGTCTCGTACGTGTTGCCCGGCCGACCCTGGGTCGCTTCGCCCCAGCCCTCGAGCCCGTTCTCCGTTTCCAGGCGCACGATCAAAGTGCGGCAGTCTTCGAGAAATCCCGCCGCCCCGCCATAGACTTCACGGACAGGCAGAACCAACGGGTAAACTTCGATGGCGGTGATTTTCATCCTGCTCTTCGCAGCAGAGTGCCAATAGAAGAAACGTCGTCGAGCTTCTCCAATCGATCCATCGCATCGACCAGGCGCTCCAATTTGCGCGCCGGTAAAAGCCCGCGCGTAAGCTTGCGCGCCTTGGCCTCGACTTCCGATGGGCTCATGGGATTTCCCGGCGTGCCCTTGAAATGGACGACCAACGCCGAGTGGCGTTGCTGGTTTGCCAACGTGACGGTGATGCGCGCCGCGCGGTCCCAGCCCTTCTCTTCGATTTCGTGATCGACTTCGAGTCGCACCTTGCGCATCATGGCGCGAATTTTTTCGTCCTTGAGCTTCTTGTCGTCAAACGACCCGGGATCGGTGGGATCGAAATAAAGACTCAGCGCAACGCAAAAGGGTATGCTGTATTGCGCCATCATCAAATCTTTGGGTTGATAGATGGCGTGATGGGTCACCAGTTTCTCGATGCCGCCCACGGTAATCGCGCGAATGTCTTCCGGCCTGAAATGAAATTCGTCGCGCAGCTGCTCCAGCGCTTCGATCGGCGCGTGCGCGTTGATGTGGCAGGCGCAGCGTTTGATGCAAATGTTGATGCTCTCGAATTCGCGACCCAAGCGATAAGTCAGATAGGAAAGCTTGGGCGAATCGGAATAGGTCCGGCAAAAACCGAATTTTCCTTCGAGCACGCTTTCAGGGCCGGCGAATCCTCTATCCGCCAACAACGCCGCGGTCACGCCGCCCTCGGCGGCTTTGCCGAGATGAAGCCGCTTGATCATGGCCCCTTCCTGGCAGCGGGAAAATTCGATCAGCCCGCCAGAGTAGGAACCGGCGATACCGAGGGCATTGACCATCTTTTTGTCGCTGAGCTTCATGAGCCGGCCGGCTGCGACCGCTGCGCCGAAAGTGCCGGTCAAACCCGGCGCATGGAAACCTCGTCGCTCAAGAGAGTTTCCCGCGGCGACGCCGATGCGCGACATCACCTCGCAGGCGGCGACGAACGCCGTCAGCAGTGCTTTGCCGCCGGCTTTCTTTTCTTCCGCCATCGCGAACGCAGGCAGAAATGCCGTTGCGCCCGGATGAACTCCGGCGCCGGGCTGGCGCACGTTATCGAGCTCGAAGGCATGG
Organism: uncultured Pseudomonadota bacterium; assembly: GCA_946478635.1. The sequence goes on along the minus strand of CAMLCX010000170.1, from coordinate 2,136 downwards.
GCCATGACGCCGTTGGCGAGGGTCGCCTGCGCCGCTTGAGCCTTCCAGTTCATGCCGAAAACTGTCGAGTGGCCGGCGAGGCCATGGCTGCGGACGAATTTCCCGACGGTTTGGCTCCACGGTTTGGTGGAGCCGTAAAGCGAAACCGCCAGCGTGTCCAAAAAACAGGCCTTGGCGCGATTGATCACTCGCGCCGGAATGCGCGAGTACTCAAGCTCGTTGGCGAAGCGCGCCAGACGTTGCGTAGCGTTCATGAAAACTAACGCACGACCTTGGCGCCGGCTTCCTTGAGCACGTTGCGCATCAGCACCGTCAAATCGTCGAAAAATTTGTTGAGCGGCGGACCCTTGAGATAGCCCTCTTCGAATTGATTCTGTTCGACATACTGCTTCCAGCTGGAGGTTTTGGCGAAGCGATCGAAAACGCCTTCCCAGTACTGCACCACGTCGCGCGGCACAGCCGGGGGGGCGACAACGCCGCGGGCCTGGGGAATGATCGTGACGTCAATGCCCTGCTCCCTGATCGTCGGCACGTTCGGCATCGAAGCCAACCGCTTTTCGGTGAGCGAAGCGATCACGCGCAAATTTCCGGCGCGAATCTGCTCGCCCGCCTCCTGTGGTTCGATCACCATCATCTGCACGTGCCCGCCGAGCAGATTAGACAGCCGCTCGCCGCCGCTCGGAAAAGAAATGTAAGTCCACTGGGCGCCGGTGGCCTTTTGAATCAACAAACGCATCAGATTGTCCCGTCCGGTTACGGAGCCGCCGGACTGGCGCAGCTGATTTGGGCTCTTCTTCGCTGCCTCGATAAAGTCTTTCATGTCTTTGTAAGGCGAGTCGGCTTTGACCGCGACTACGGCCGGCTCCAACATCAGCCGAACGATCGGCGTCAAATCTTTGATGGTAACCGTGGCCTCGGAGGTGGTCAGCGGGTTCGTCACCCACACCCCGGTAAAAAACCCGATGGTGTGGGTATCGCCCTTTTTCTCGGCGAGGTACGACATGGCAACCGCGCTGCCGCCGCCGGACTTGTTGACGACCTGCATACGCTGCGTGATGAGCTTTTCTTTTTGCAGCATTTCGGCGATCGCGCGCGCTAAGATATCCGAGCCCCCGCCGGGGCCGGTATGAACAACGGCCTCGATCTGCTTGCTGGGCTTGAACTCCTGGCTCCAAGCCGAATCCACGGAGATGACCGCAAGCGCGACGAGCGCGGTCGATAGCAAAAAAGACCTCTGAATCATTTCCATGCCTCCCTTATTGTTTTTCCCAGCCAATTGCCTAGCCGCACCTATCACCTTCAGCCTTCGCGCTCAATAGCCACGACGCGCCAGGAGCGCACTTTCCGCACGGCCGGTAAAATCAAGATAACCGCCGCGATGAACAGAAGGGTCCCGGAAATCGGCCGGCTGAAAAGAATCGCTAAGTCCCCCTGAGACATCATCAGCGATTGCCGCAGCGCGCGCTCTAGGCCGTCACCCAGCACCATGCCCAAAATCAGCGCCGCGGCGGGGAACTCGAGCTTGCGCATGAGATAGCCGAGCAGACCGAAGAGTCCCATCATCCAGACATCGAACAAACTGTTGTTGACGCTGTAAACACCGACGATGGAAATGCCCAGTATCAGGGGATAGAGCACATAATAGGGCAGTCGCAAAATCTGCGCGAACAGCGGCACCAAGGGGAGATTCAAAATCAGCAGCATCACATTGCCGATGTACATGCTCGCGACCAGTCCCCAAAATAGTTCAGGATGCTCCTGGATCAGCAGCGGACCCGGCTTGTATCCCCACAGGATCAAGCCGCCCAGCAAAATCGCCGTGGTGTTGCCACCGGGAATGCCGAGGGTCAGCAACGGCACCAACGCGCCGCTCGCATCGGCGTTGTTGGCGCCTTCGGGAGCGGCGACGCCTTCGATGACACCGGTGCCGAATTTTTCCGGGTGCTTTGAAACGGCTTTTTCCAAACCATAGGATAAAAACGATGCCACGGTTGCTCCCGCGCCGGGAAGTGCTCCGATGAAAAAGCCAATCACCGAACCATTCAAAAAAGCGAAGCGGCAATCCTTGAGATCCTGGAGCGTCGGCAGGAGGTTTTTCCAACCCTTGGCAAGCTTGAACAGCTCGGCGCCGCCTTT